>CAIZKT010000419.1:0-11561 GCA_903933565.1 uncultured Victivallales bacterium
AGTGCGAGCGGTCGCGCGGTTTGTGGACATTCATCAGCGTCACCACCAGCCCCGGCCGGCCCTGATCGCGGCCGACGCGGCTGGTCGCCTGGATGTACTCCGCGCTGGTCTTGGGCTGCCCCAGGACGGCCATGAGGCCCAGCCGGGTGATGTCCAGCCCGACCGAGATCATGTTCGTCGCCAGCGCCACGTCCACGTGTTCCTTGTCCTGGAACGGCAACGCCAGCCGCCGCTTGGCCGCGGCGATCTGGTTGGTCGGCACGCGCGAGGTCAGCTCGAGCACCTCGTAACTGATGACGCGGTCGGAGAACAGGCTGTCGGGTGGGTCCAGCCGCCGGCGCCGTGAGTACTTCTCCAGCCGCGTGCGCACTTCATCCTCGATGATCCGCCGACTGCCCCCCAGCTCACGCAGGCTGTTGAAGTACCCGAGCAGCGTCATGTACGGGTCCATCGGGTTGTTGGTGCTGGCCTTCCCCCCGGCCTGCTTGTACAGCGTCTCGCCAGCCCCCAGCAGCGCCAGCGCCGTGCGCAGCAGCACCACCTTCAGGCTGCGCCCCTGCGCCGCCACCCCCACGTACAGCCGTGCCGGCGAGTCCGTCGCCGCCTGCGTGACCGCGAAGAACGAGTCGCGCCGGTCAGGACCCGGCGGCGGAAACACGGCGACGCGGTCCCGGTTGAACAGGGCACGGACCTGCGAATCCGCCCGCCGCACCGTCGCCGTGCTGGCGATGACCTTCGGCCGCAGCACCCGTTCGCCCTCCTGCCGGCTGGCCAGGGCGTCGATGGCGGTCTCGTACACCCCGGCAATCGTCCCCAGCGGCCCGGAAATCAGGTGCAGCTCGTCCTGGATGATCAGGTCCGGCGGCGGCAGGAAGCCCCCGAGGCTGGCGCCCTGTCCTGGGTCGCAGGGGCCGTAGAAGCCGTGCTGGTCGTAGCGCTCGACCCGCCCGAACAGCGCCCCCGTCTCTCCCGTCCACGGCAGGGCCGCGAACTTGTCGACCGTGGCGATGATGAAGGCCGGCAGCCGCCGGTAGATCGGCTCGTCCACCGAAACAATGGGCAGCGGCCGGTCGCCGGAGAACTGGCAGCGGTGGTTCACGCAGACGATGCGCAGGTCCCGCGGCCGGATCTCGCTGGGCACCAGCCGGAAGCTCTTGCCGCTGCCCTCGAACTTGGTGCCGCACCAGGGGCAGTTCTCCAGCGGGATGGGCGAGGGATAGCGCTTGCTGTCCTCGTTGTAGTGACGCGTGCGCATGTAGGCCGTGGCATCGGCCCCGGGGCCGGTGTAGCCGCGCTGGCCCATGCGGTTGGGGGTCGCTGCCGAACCCACCCAGAGCCCTATCTCAAACGGCCACGTGCCCAGCCGTTGCAGGTCCCGCTCGCGCTCCAATTCCAACGCACAGATCACCGCCGAGGCGCGGCTGAGCTGGTCCAGCGTCAGCAGCCGCAGGGTGTAGCGCATCAGCACGCTCATGCCGGCGGAGCGCACCCCCGGGTGCCGGAACCGGCGCAGCACCATGGCGAACGCCGCCAACCCGAGGTAGGCCTCCGTCTTGCCGCCGCCGGTCGGGAAGAACAGCAGGTCCACCGTCTCCCGGTCGGCATGGGTCGGATCGGCCACCCCCGGCAAGGCCATCAGGATGAAGGCGAGCTGGAACGGATACCATGTCGGCGCCTCCAGCGCTGCCGGGTCCACCCCGCGTAGGATGGCCACGCGCCGCCGCGCCGCCATCGCCATGGCCCGGTTGGCAAGGCGGAACGCTTCCAGCACCTCGGCATCGGCCAGCAGCGCAATCCCGGCCTCGATGCGACCGGCCGCCACCTCGGCATCGGCGAGCAGGTCCTTGGCCGTCTGCTGCCGCCGTTCGTCCATGCCTGCCAGTCGGCCCCGTTGCACGCCAATCCAGTCGCGGTACTGGCGCACCAGCGGCGCAAAGGCCATGACCGCGGCGGCGCCATCGACCAGGGCGCCAATCGCCTCCATGCCAAGCTCAACACCGTCGGTCCGCGCTGGCGCCACGCTCTCGACCTCGGCCTGCGGCACCCACACCGTCCGCACTTCCTGGCAGAGACCGCGACCGTTCACCAAGGCCGTGGCCGATACGCTATGCCCCACCGCATACTCGAATACGTCACGGTACTGCAGGTCCGCCACCCGCTCATCCCAATCCTCGGCCAACTCGCCTTCCAGGGCGCCGCGCAGGTCCGGCCGCGCAATGAAACCCTTGGGCGCCATGAGTTGCAGCTCAACCTGGAACGCATAGCCGCGATAGGCCCGCTCGGGGTTGGCCTTGCGGCGGTTGACGACGAACACCGACACCGACCGCGTGTCCGCCGGCATCCGGCCACAGGCCGCGCCGGTGCTGCCGATGGGCCGCATGGTGACCACCACCCGCAGACCGCCACTGTCCGGCACGGCCAACTCGACCGGCTTGCCGCGCTTCTCGGGCAGCGGCACCAGCACCACCTCGCTGCGCGGGATACGCCGGTAGCCGCGCGACGCTCGCCGCCCGTCGCCGGGGCCCTTCGCCGTGTACGTTCCGTGCCCATCCGCCACATCCTGCGGCCCACGGTCGACCGGTTCCGCCTCGACGCCAACGCCCTCGGTGGGCTCCACTTCCTCGCCGGCGCCTTCGAACTCGTAGTTGCCCCAGGACACGCGGGCCTTGATCTCGCGCACCTCAGGCCCGACCAGCACACTCAACCCCATAGACGAAGGCAGGATGCTCCGCCGGGCCGGCGCACTGTCCGGCGCCTGCGCATCATCGAGCCCGCCCCCATCCGCCCCGGCATCGAGCCCCTCATCCGCGGTGGGATCGGTGCGCTGCGCTACGGGCGCATCCGATGGCACCAGGAACCCGGTCAGGTACCAGCGCGAGGGCGGCTCCGGCAGCAGCTCGCGGGCAAAGACATGGTCATTGCCTGGACCGACCAGATCCAGCTCCAAGGCTTCCACCAACGCCCGGCGCACGGCCGCCGAGGACGCCGTCACGCTCGAGCCTGCCGCAGATCCTTGGGTACTCATGGCTCCCATTCCCGCGCGAGTTGCGCTCCGCGCCCTCACCGCTGCTGATCCGCACCCGGTTTGGCCTGCTCCCGGAGTCGCCGAACCAGCACTACGCCCTTCTCCGTCAGCCGGTACTTCTGCAACCGGCTGTTCGGCTTGTCGGGGACGGTCATCTCGACGAGTTTCGCCGTCAGCGCCGGGAGCAAGTAAGCGTCTCTGAAATGGTCTTCGTGCTTCAGGCCGAGTGCGCCCTGCATCTCCGTACGTTTCATCTCTCCCTGCAGGGCAAGAAGCAGGCGGCTGACTTCCCCGGTGACTTCCCCGGTGACTTCCCCGGTGACTTCCCCGGTGACTTCCCCGGTGACTTCCCCGGTGACCGCCTCTGGCGCTCCCCCCCGCACCGGCACCCGGAACGTCACCACCGTGAACCCCATGACCTGCGAGAACTCCGGCGGCGGAATGTCTGCCGCACGGCACTGCTCGATCAGCGTCTCGCAGGCGCGGCCAAGCAGCGCCGAAGACTTCTTGAACTCAAGAGTCTCAGACTCCCCCGCCTGCACCAGCCGCTGTAGTTCATCCCACGTCATGTATGCTCCGTCCTTGCCCCCAGAGCCAATCACACCGACAGCCGTGCTCAGCGCTCTGCCCGGGCCTGGCTCACCCGGCATGCTCACGCGCCGCCCCGCTCTCCGGTCGGGGGCCGGTGGCAGTCGTTGATCCGGTCCTCCAACTGCTGCAGGCCCTTAAGGATGTCGTCCCAGGCCGGCGCCTCGCCGAAGATCATGGCCTCCATGTCCAGGTAGTCCCGCCGCAGCTCCGCCCTCCGCGCCTCCGGCGGCACCAGGCGGAAGGTCCCGGACCGCGCCGTCTCGTAGTGCGCCCAGGACTGGGCGAAGAAGAAGCTCTTGTGCGTCACGACACGCGCCAGCAGTTCCGGCTGCTCGAGCGCCCGCTGGCCTGCCGACTGCTGTGCCAGGCGATACAGGTCGTAGTAGTGCCGCGACAGCCGCTCCCTGGCGGGCTTGTCCGAGGGACGATGGGTCTCGGCGTGCAGCAACGTTGCTTTCTCCCAGAACGTCCGCTCGGCCAGCAGCGTCCGCACACGGCTGGTCGGTACCGCGAACAGGTTGGGGAAGACCTCCGCGGCGTAGGGCGTGATCCCGGCATCCGCTGCCGGCCAGTCGTCCGAACGCGCCCCCATCTCCAGACGGATGGCAGGCCGCACATAGGACAGGCCGCGGGAGAGTTCGCTGGGCGGGTAGGTGAAGACCACCGTCTGCGGATCGTCCGCATCCAGGTCCACCGACCAGCCCGCGGCGCCCAGAACCGTGGCGAAATCCCGCCGCAGTTCCGGCACCAGCCGGTCGCGCACGACCTCCCGGCATTGCGCCACCAGCGCCTCCAGTCGACGCCTCGCCTCCTTGTTGCTGATCCCCGCCTGCTCCGGGTCCTTATCATCGGCAAAACCCAGATCGCCCCGGCTCAGGGACAGGTCCACATCCTCGGAGAACCGCTCGATGGCATGGTATACCTTGGACAGCGACGTGCCGCCCTTGAAGATCAGGTGCGGGCGGAACTGCAGGACCTCGAACAGCCGGCGCAGCGCCCAGCAGACCCAGAAGTCCTTCTCGATGAGGGGCGCAGCGATACGGGGAACCTGTCGAGCCTCTGCAGCCTCGAACAACTGCGCTCGCTCCCGCGCTGAACTGCCAGCTACCGCATCCATGCCTCAGTTACCCTCCTCGGCCAGGATGCGTTGCACCAAGGGGCGCATCCAGACGGACGCGTGCGCTAAGTCCCGGCGCAGCTCGACCTTCGCTTCAACTGGGAGGTTACGCCGCAGACGCTCTACCACCGCCCCGCCCGCGTTCTCTCTCTTAAGGTACCGCAGCGCCTCGAACACCACGGCGCTAATCCTACCCTTCGCAGCCATCCGCCGCGGTGAGACATGCCGAAACGCCAGGGTGTGGGGACCGACGGCAATGCTCCGCGACGGTCCGTCGGTGAGGTAGAGCCACTTCGCCGGCACCTGTGTGGAAAGCCCCAGCAGATTGGCCGCCAAGGCGCCCGACGCCACGATCCTGCTGTCCGTCCGCCGAGCAATGGCCTGCGCCACGGCATCCGCGGAAGGCGGTAACTCCCCTCCCAGGCTGGCGCTTGTGGCCGGGTAGTGGTACAGCGCCGTGCCAATCCGGCGGAACGTCCCCCGGCGGGTCAGTCGCGACAGCGCCTGCCGCACTGCTGCAGGCTGGCCAAGCGTGACAAACTCCGTTCCCGAGAACACCGCGCCTCGCCCGCGATGACGGACCATCGCAAGAATCTTCTGATCAATTGATTCTGTCCTATTCATGGCGCTACGCCTGTCACACTTTTCTATAGATTTCTGTGACAATATAGCGCTCCCTGACTGTCAGAAACACCGGCCGGCGTTTCTGACGCATCCGCGCAGACCGTCCGCCGGCAACATCTCCCAGCGGAAGCGGCCCTTCATAACGCCGAAGACTTCTTGAACTCAAGAGTCTCAGACTCCCCTGCCTGCACCAGCCGCTGTACTTCGTCCCACGTCATAGATGCTCAGCCCTCGGCCCAAAACGTACCCCCCTACGCCGCCATCTCAACCGGCGAACCGCAGTGGAGGGCGAAGCTCCACAGGGCGTATGCCCCGCTGAGCCGCCGCGACCACTGGGAGCGCGTTCCCCGATGGCCTGGCCAGTGGAACCTGGCCAAACATCCCGCTTGGTAGCTGCTGCTATCATCACAAGCCAAGCAGAGGCTGCTTCCCATCGCCGGGATCCGCCTTGCGGCGGCGAGCCGCGCGCGGCCCCTGCCGCTTTGGCGGCCCGGCGGCCCGCCTCTTCTCCCTCGCCCGCTGGGCCCGCACAAAGCGCAGGTTCTCCCGCACAAGGTCGTAGTCGGCTGGCGCCAAGGCCACCGCGCGGGTCAGCGTCGCTTCAGCCTCTTCGAGACGGCCCGCCTCGAACAGCGCCCAGCCCAGATCGTTGAGGTGGCGGCTGTTGTCGGGCTCCAGTTCGTCCGCCCGTTGCGCCTTGGCGATGGCCTCGTCGAGCTTCCCGAGCTTGCCGAGGCAGTAGCCCAGACCGACGGGGTACATGGCCACGGCAGGGAACGCCTTCTCCGCCGCAGTATACAGCTCCCGGGCGCGCTCCACGTCGTCTTCGTCCAGCAGGAAGTCGCCCGCCTTGTCGATGATGATCGGCAGGTCCGGCACGGTGGACGGCAGCGCAGCCAGCGCCAGGAACATGCGCATGGCCTCCTCCTCGCGCCCGAGCTGGTACTCGTACGAACCGACGGTCAGCAGGGCCGGCGCATAGAGCGGGTCGATGGCCAGCGCCAGCACCCCCTCCGGCCAGCGTGGCTCGCCGAAAGGATGCGGGTCCTGGCCCGCGGCGGCCAGCGCCCCGCCGAACAGCCGGTCGGCAAAGGCGGAGTCATACTCCCACTCCGCCGCCTGGCGCCGCCTCTTGGCGGACTTCTTCGCGTACTCCGCCCGCGTGGCGGCCAGGTCCGGATCCAGGCGGACACACTCCTCGAAGGAGTGATCCCTGAACGTGATCTCTGCTGCCTTGCTGCGCTTCATCGTGCTGTCCCTTGCCCAGCCGCCAGCCAGGGCCTGGCCCCGGCTAGGGTTGTTTCAAGAAGCCGCCGCCGGCTTCGGGGCCAGCCCCTCGTACGGCTTACCCGCCGCGTGCGTCTGGTTCCGCCCACGTCCGCTGCGGCGGACGGCGGGCGCCTGGAGGGCGCTCCTGCGCGAGCGCCGCGGCGGGGGCACAGCCCACGCCCTCCATGCGGGCCAGCCCGTTCCGGCTGGCCCGGAATGGCCCACAGTACGGGCGCGCGACTCGACGACAAGCGCGCCCGCCAATCCGCCCTTCGCAAACCCGCCAGCCAGACCAGCCCCGGCCTACGGCGGTTGATCGTCGCCATGCAAGTGCTATCTTCCAGCATGCCTTCACTCATCCAGACCAACGCCTACCTGCGGTCTCCCGCCCGGCGCGCCAGGCTTCTGGAGGAGAACGCCCGCGACTCCTCGGTGTTCGAGGGCGCCCACCTTCCGAGTACCCGTGCGCCTCACGGGGCCCGCTCCTCATCTACCCGCACCCGCATTGCCGCGGCGAAGAAGCCCGCCAAGCGGGCGTAGTCCCGAGGCCTCATACTCGGCCTTGTCCATCTCGCGTTTGCGGATGATCCCACACAGGTTCCTCAGAACGCGCCCCTGCGACCCCGGCTCGAACTCGGCCTCAGCCCCTTGCGGCGTCGTGTACCGGCGGCTTCTGCTCGCCATACTCACCCTACTTGGTCGGTTACTTGATCGGTTACTTGGTCGGTCAGCCGCCGCGGTACAAAAAGTCCCGCTCTTGCCGGGTCTCGGCGTGTTACCGCGCCGGCCGGCATGCCGAGCTTTGGAGTGCCGGCGGCCATTTCGACGCGCTTCGCTTGCTCAAGGCCCTGAGCCTGTCGAAGGGCATGACGCCGCTTTGTACCCGCCAATCCTGCGTTGACACGGTCAGCCCGCCGCAACCGCGGCGCCGCAGGCAGCGTCCCCGCATGCTCCAGCCGCCCGATGTCCTCGCCAATCAGCCCCAGCCGGTCGCACCTGACTGCCGGAAACCGCGGCAGGAAACTCTCTTATGTGCATGGCTGCACTCATAGGAACGGCCGGTACCCAATCTATGCCAGGGGTTTGAGTGCACACGGCAGCACATCATCACGGCACCACATCATGGGGAACGGCGGACGGCATGCTGTTGTCACAACGGCGCTCACTCAGGCCCATACCACGGCGCGACGCGGCGCGGTGAGTAACGTCGGCACCACGTTGTCGGCGCAGGCCGCCACGGCAGCGAGCCATACCGCCACGCTCAGTCCGAGTCGTCCCGTCAACGCACTGGCTTCACTCCGCCCCTCCGCCCGAGCCCAAACGCTATGCGGTACACGTCCGGCATCTGGACCCGGCCGTCGCCGAGAATGTCGACGAGAGAGATGAACTGGAGGTCTTGCAGTAGACCTCGTGGGCCGTCGTCGAGGTGCTGAGGCGGAAGCTTGTCGAGATTCTGTCCCCGCAGTCTTTTCGCGGTGCCTTCGCTTTCCCAGCGCCCGATCACGTCCTCCTGGGGGCAAGGGACCACGAGTTGCCTCAGGGGCGTCATAGCGTCGCGGACCCAGGGCAGATCCTCACACACTTCGTCCACGCGAATCTGCGATGCCTTCTGGACGCCGACCTGGAGCCCTCTGTAGTGGAGTGCGAAGGGCCACCCGTCGGGCTGATCGTGCTCTGCTGCAGCCCGGAGAGCTGAACAGAAGCTGCGGGGGCTAACCTGCTCGCGGCCGTCGGCGAGATGGTTGGGTAACCAGGTAAAGGGGAACCCTCGCTTGTGCCCGCTTGGGCCTGAGGCCATAGTCGGGCCGGCCAGTGCATGGAACACGCATTTCTGGAGATCCTCGTCTGCCCTCAGCGATTTCGGCAGGACCCACGCCTCGCCACCTGGATCCTGCGTCCAGTGGCTTCCGAACTCGCGGTCACACTGATCGCGAAAAACCGCACCGTGCTCGGGGTCATTGCCGGTACACTGAAACACCAGGGCATAGAGGTCGGCCCTCCTCCAGGTCAGCGACACCTTCTGCCCCAGTAGCTTCGACGCATCAGGGAACCCGATGATCTCGCGGTCCTCGATCATGTCAGGCCGCACAAAGAGCTTGAGGCGGATAGCCCTGCAACTGCGCACGTCGAGAGCCACCTGGAACAACGCCTTCGCGATGGGGCGCAAGGTACTCCAGTCTGCCGCTAGACGGTCGAGGGCATCGAACAGGATGATGCAATTCCTTCCCTCCTGCAAGAGCCGCCTGTCGGCCTGGGCAAGCAGGGCTTCGTAGTCCTCGGCATGGCCGCGTACCCACTGGGTTCGCGCTTCCCAGGTGGTCGCAGCCGTATCCACTTCTCCGAAGCCCAGGTTCGTAGCGACAACGGCCTTCCAGACGTGCCTGGGATCATGCTCGGCGACCAGTTTGGTGATGACGTCCTTCGCCGGAAACCGCGAGTCCGACGCCAGGCCATAGCCGGCCCCGATCTCGGTGCCAGGGCGAAGACGAGTCTCGGGGAACGCAGAGACAACAAACCGTCGGTGTGCATCGTCTTTGAGCGCGTTCCACCAGAAGCTCTTTCCCGCACCACGGATCCCTTCCACCAACACGCTGTCGGGCTCGATCGCCCGTGCATGGCTGGGCGGAACGTAAGTGAAGGGGATGCGACTGCCTGCAGCCGATTCTGGATCGATGCCTGGCAGGGACTTCCGAAGCGCCGCGCGCAGAGCATCTCGGGGGAATGGACTACTCATGGCGGGAACTCTCCACCTCGTCCGTGATGCGCTCCAGGAGCTCACCGAACGTCGCGTTGGTCAAAGCCTCGGTCAGTATCCCGCGGTCACGGGTCATCGGGTCGAACTCCTGGAACCTGCTGTTCCAGAGAACCCGCACTGGCCAGTGCGGAGCGGACTCGTCGTTGGGATCAAAGTTGAACACGTCATCACCGGGACCGGCACCGGGCGCGGCGGTCTCATAGACAGTATCGGCAAACAGGTTGCATGAGTCCTCCCGAAAGCGCTGAGCCCGCGCCACCTGGTCTGTCTCAGGGAACAGCGCGTGGACCATGGTCAGGCGGTCACGAATGGCGACCAGCGCCCGCGGGTAGGAGCGCCAGTGCGAGAAGAGCAGCCGGTAGCCTTGCCAGCTCTGCGGTGAGCCGGTGGCAAAGAGGTAGGCCATCGTGGAGAGGCCGACGACACTGATTGCAGCCAGGTCATGGAGTCCGGCGCGGCTGTCGATGAGCACGACGTCGGGCTTTTCCTCGGCCTCGAGTGCCGTCACCAGCCGCGCCAGACGTTCTGCGAATCGGTCCACTCGCCCAGGCCGCCCCACGTCTGCGTAGGCCCGAGCCAACTTGGCCAAGTAGGTCGTCGGGTCGGTGTTGCCACCGACGGCCGAGACCACGCGGATGGCGCCCGGCGTCTCCTGCCCCATGGGGCTGGATGCCACGAGCCGAGGCAGAATAAGGTCGCCCTGCTCGACCGCATCCTCCACAAGCCAGTCCACCAACCCGAAGTCGGCGCGACTGTCCTGAGGCAGAACCAGAGCCGAGAGCCCAGGAGATTCGAGATCGAGATCAAGCAGCAGAACGCGCTTGCCTTTGCTTGCCAGATGGTAAGCCGCCACCGCGACCGCAGTCGACCGTCCGACGCCGCCCTTGAACCCGTAGAAGACTAGCCGGGGAATGTCGCTACTGACTCCCGTGCGCAACCAGTCCTCACCGACAAGCTGCCGGTCCAGGAGCCGCACGGGCTCGCCGCTGTACTCAGGGGGCGCCACTTCCTGAATGCCCGGGTTCCTAAAGACGATATCTGGGTCCAAAAGATCGCCCCGGAACAGAATCCGTGCGCCGCGGGTTTCCGAGTAAGCTCCGAGAAGCCCGAGATCCTCATCCAGCCTCTGCATGCGGGAAGCATCCGCATCCTTGCGTTCGAGATCAAGGGCCGCCCGTATGCGGCCTGAAAGATCCCGGACAAGCACCGCATCGCCCCGGGCGACCCCAGCACGGTCTAGGGCGACGATGGCGGCAGGGAGCACATCGGCGAACAAGACTGGTCTCGTTGTCATGCCACCACCCCGTCGAGTTGGGCTTGCTGCAGCATCTCCTGGACTTCGCGGGCGGCTGCCTGCCAGTTCGCGTGCGACTGCGGAATCCCGGCAGTCCCGTAATACCGCTGGTCCACGCTCCAGTCGACGAAGTTCGCCAAGCTCGGCAACATCGCCCAATAGCGCCCCGCGTTCCTTCCAGTCAAGAACACGCTCAAGTCCGCAGACGCAGCGTGCAACTGGTTCACGTGCTTCCGCAAGGGGCCTTTACCCAGACCTCCGTCCGATTCAGTCTGGTGTCCCAGCGCCACGAGAAGACCCTTGACTCCACACTCGGCGGACAACCCGAACAACTGCCCGGCGTTGGGCAGGCGGCATGCGGCCGCCAAGCGCAGGCCGTCGTCGAAATGGCGCCTTCCTGACTCCAAGTAATCCACTCTCGCCAACATGCACGCCTCCGTCGCAGTGCTGCCCGCCAAAGGGTCCGTCCACGCCACCTCGGCCAGCGTCGTCCCGAGAGGTGACCAGCACCCCTGCATACTGTAGCAGGCACCCTTCTGTCTGCTACCCCCAGCAGTCGCTGCCTCATCCAACAGAACAGTATTCGGCCGACGCCGGGGGAAGGCGCGGGCGAGGAGCGGCCATTCAGCGCGTGGTGAACGGCCACGGGGGCGTCCGCCAGGCGCGTGCCGCAGACGACTGTGCTTGGAGCCCCCAGATCCGGTATCCGCCTATCATAGCCCCAGCCCCGGCTGGTTGCTCCCGTCCCCGCCAACCTTCTTGCCCCGACCCTTGCCTTTCGGCTTTGCGGAGTCCGCGGCGGCGCCGGCGAGGCGTTCTTCCTCGGCGCGCTCGGCGTTGAGGGCCAGGAGGCGGGCGAGGACTTCGTCGCGGACGGGATCGGGCC
>CAIZKT010000420.1:0-5946 GCA_903933565.1 uncultured Victivallales bacterium
CCAGGGCAGCGCCCTGGGTACCAGACCCACACTGCATATTGCAGGCTGCATGCCTGCGACAAAACCGCCCTTGAAGCGTTCAATGATAAACATCCCGTGTGACTACTCAGGTCCTAGGGTTCATGGTTCAGCCGGGCCCCCCGTTGGAGCCGGAAATACCGGAGTGGGACTTCCAGCCTGCGCCACGATGCGTACGTAGTCGAGGCTTTAGCCGGTTGTAACTACTCAGAAGCTGTGAAAAAATCGGTATCGGGGTCGGAATCGGTATCGGAGTCGTGCCTGGATGAACCAGGTAAAGGGGTTTGTGGACGGCGGCGCGGGCATTTTTTCACAGCTTCTCAGGTGCAACTGCGTCTCCTGCCCCAACGGGGCTGCGTACCCAAGCCCAGGGCTGGCCGTTGCGCCGTCCTACCCTGGGTGATCAAGGCAGCAAACCCAGTCTATCCCAACGGGGTTGCGCCTTGGCACCATGACGCAACCCCGTTGGGGTAGGAGGCCATGACCCCATGTGACCCAGGGAGCGCACCTGGCCGCAACCCTGGGTTCTGAGCCACAGCCCCGTTGGGGCAGAGAAATGCCTCAGAGTTGTAGCCCGAGTAGTTACATTCGAACAAGAAATCTGTCGGTCGAGCTTGACCGGCATACTACTATGGTGCTAGTGTATGCACTACTTGGAAGAAATCCCGCGCTTGGTTGCGGGGCGGTTTGAGAGAGAAGTGCAAGCTACCATCGCCCGTGAGGTAACGGCCGTACAGCCGCCGCCAAAGCTAAAACCAGGGTGCGTCACAGGTGTGGCTCCCTTGGTGGTGCCGAGTAAACGAGCCTTTTCGATAGGAGAGTGAGACCGGAACGGGGCTGCATGCAACCTTGTCATCGCCCCCGTGACCGCCGCGTACTCAACACCGTTCATCACCTCAAAATAACCAGGTCATATACCGCAGGTCACTTTCAGACATGCCTGCAAACAGACACCGGCAGAGACAGACATCCCGATCCGCGTGAACGGAAGCGGTCGGCGTTCGCCGCCTTGCTGAGGTTAGCATGCGCGTCGAGGAGACTAAGACCAATGACCAAGCTACACATAGACGATACGGGCAACCCAACACGGGCCGGCGAGGGAGCGGGCAATCACCCAGCTCTCCAAGGCGAAGGAGGAGTTATGACGAGCATGGCGCATCTTACCGCAGGACGGACGGGGGCTCTGCAGCACTGGTCCATGCGCGCGCTGGCGGTCACGGTCAGCCTCAGCCTCATCCTTACACTTGCCCCAACCGCCCGCGGTGCTGCGGCTCAGGTTACAGACCTGAACATTAAGGCTTCCAAGGCCGCCAGCTCGCACGCCCAGGATGCCCTCGCCGATGCCCAGGACTCTCAGGCTGAACTGGCGTCCACCGTCAAGAAGGCCGAAGCTAAGGAAGCCGAAGTCAAGGCTGACCTCGCCGCCGTCGAAAAGCAGTTCGCGGTCGCTCCAGAGGCCAAAAAGGCCAAGCTTAGTGCCAAGATCCGGGAGCTCCAGGAAGAGGCGAACCACGCCGGAAACATCCGCGCCCTTAACCAGTCGAAGTTGGCCCGCGCCGACGCTCGCCTGAAGGCACGCAAAGACGCCGCCGAACGTGCCGCAACTGCCTGTGCCGCCTTGATTGCCCGCCAGCAGACCCAAAAGGCCGAACGCGCCCAAAGCCAGGCCGCGCCGCAAGCCATTGCCCCCGTCGTCGCCGCGCCGGTCGTCGCCACCCCGAAAGTTGCCGCCCCCGTTGTCGCCGCCCCGAAAGTCGCCGCCCCGAAAGTTGCCACCCCCGTTGTCGCCGCGCCGGTCGTCGCTGCGCCGCAAGCCATTGCCCCGGTCGTCGCCGCGCCGGTCGTCGCTGCGCCGCAAGCCACTGCGCCGGTCGTCGCTGCGCCGGTCGTCGCTGCGCCGGTCGTCGCTGCGCCGCAAGCCATTGCCCCGGTCGTCGCTGCGCCGGTCGTCGCTGCGTCGCAAGCCATTGCCCCGGTCGTCGCCGCCCCGGATATGAAGTCCGCCAAAGCTGCCAGCACTCACGCCCAAGACGCCCTGGCGGCTGCCGAGAAGTCGCACACGAAACAGGTGTCTGCCTTGAAGAAGGCGACCGCGGAAGAAGCCGAAGCTAAGGCTGATCTGACTGCCCTACAGAGCCAATTCGCCACTGCCCCGCCGAACAAGAAAGAGAAGCTCAGCGCCAAGATCCGGGCTCAGCAGGAAGACGTAAACAAGGCCGCCAACCAGCGCGCTCTCTTGCAGGCCGACGTGGCGAGAGCCCAAGCCCAGGTCCAAGCTCGCCAGACCGAAGCCGCTGCCGCTGCCGCCGTCAGCGCCCAATGCCAGGCCCAGGAAAAGGCTAAGGCCGCTGCGCCCGTCGTCGCCGCCCAGCCCAAACCGGCCGCGCCCGTAGTCGCTGCTCAGCCCAAGCCGGTTGCCGCTGCGGCCGCCGTCGCCGCCCAGCCCAAACCGGCCGCCCCCGCGGCCCCCGCCAAACCTCAAGACCTCCAGAGCGCGAAAACCGCCAGCGCCCGCGCCGCCGACGCCTTGGACGATGCCAAGGAGACTCACGCCAAGCAATTGTCCGCCCTGAAGAAGACCGAAGCGGAAGAAGCCGAGATCAAAGCCGAACTGACCACCCTGCAGAATCAGTTTGTTGCCGCTCCGCAGGGCAAGAAAGAGAAGCTCAGCGCCAAGATCCGCTCCCTGCAGGAAGAGGCCACCAAAGCCTCACAGCAACGCACCGTCCGGACTGCTGCTGTCGCCCAGGCGGAGACGCAGGTGCAGGCCCGCACGACCGAGGCCGCCGCCGCAGCTGCCGTCTACGCTGACTTCACCGCGCGCCAGCAGGCCGAAAAGGCCGCGCAGGCGCAGCGCCAGGCTCAGGAGAAAGCCAAGTTAACCGCCGCTCAGGCGAAACCTGCCGCCCCGGCCAAAGTTGTCGCCGCCGAGCCTAAAGCGGTCGTTCCCACCGCTCCAGTCACCGCCGCCCAGCCCAAACCCGTCGTCGCCGCCTCTGTCGTCGCCGCCCCTGAAGCTCCGTCCGCGAAAGCGGCCAGCCGACATGCCGACGAAGCCTTGGCCGCTGCCCAGAAGGCTCAGGCCAAACAGCAGTCGGCGGTCAAGGACGCAGAAGAAGACGAAGCCGAACTCAAGGCCGACCTGGCCGCGCTCCAGAAACAGCTCGCCGCCGCTCCCCAGAATAAGAAGGAAAAGCTCAGCGCTAAGATTCGCTCGCTGCAAGAAGACGTCAACAAGGCGGCAAACCGCCGCGCCCTCTTGCAGGCCGACCTCGCCCGCGCCCAGGCCCAGGTCCAGGCACGTAAGACCGAAGCCGCCGCCGCTGCCGCCGCCAGCGCTGAATTCGCCGCTCGCCAACAGGCCGAAAAGGCCGAACATGCACAACGCCTAGCCCAAGACAAGGCTAAGGCCACCAAAGTCGCCGCCGCTCCGGCCCTGGTTGTTACCGCTCCGGCCCCCGCCGCCGCCCCGGTAGTCGCAACCGCCGCGGTCGTGGCCGCCGCTCCGGCCCCCGTCGTCGCTGCCGCCCCAGCTCCTGCCTCCGTTGCCGCGATCGCCCAGGCTGAAGCCAGCCTCAAGCAGGCTCTCGACCAGAAAACCCAGGCCGATGCCGTGGTCGCCCAGCGCACCCAGGACCTCGCGAACTCTAAGGACGCTGAGGCCCGCAAGAAGGCCCAAGCGGCCCTGCAGCAAGCCGAGAAGTATGCCGCTGGCAAGGATAAGGACTACAAAGCCGCTCTCGTAAGCCTCGACAAAGCCAAGCAGCCACCGCCGCCCGTCGCCGCTCATGTCAACCGCGTCAGCGAACCCACTGCCTGGGCCCCCCCCGCCGCCCTTGAGCCAGCCCCCATTCTGCGCGCTGACCAGGCCCTTGCCATTCCCGAGCCTAAGATCGAAGAAATCGCCCCGCCGGGAACCAAACTCATGTTCGACGCCACCATGCTGGCCGGTGATAAGGACATCGTGCAGGACTTCCCCGTCTGGAAGGAATGGGCGGACTACGTCATCTTTAACCCCGTCACCGCCGATGAGATCAATGCCTTCCACGCTAAGTTCACCAAGGCCCTCCAAGAGAAGGGCTATGTCTTCGCCAAAGTTACCTTCCCCACCCGCATTTGGGCCTACGGCATCTTCCTTGCCAAGGTCGACCTTGGTCCTTTGGGCACGATCACCGTCAAGGGTAACCGCTTCTATTCCTCCAAGCAGATCACGGATACCCTCGCCAACCAGCCGGGCGCACGCTTCAACTACGCTCGCGTCCACGGCGATATCTTCGACCTCAACGCCAAGCCCGACCTCAACATCGACGCCAAGCTCAAGCCCTCCATCCAGAATGGCCGCCGCGTCATCGATGCCGAACTGAATGTCGAGGACAGTCTGCCCATCCACGGCGCTATCGAACTCTCTAACACCGGCACCAAGTACACCAACGACTGGCGCATCCGGAGCACCCTGCAGGAAGTCAACCTCACTCAAAACGACGACGTCCTCACCGCTGAATGGCTCACCAGCCCCGACCTCGGCGATGTCAACGCCTACACCCTCGGCTATAACCTGCCCATTGACAAGCGCTGGAGCTTCATGGCCAACGCCGGCTATAGCAACTCCGATATCCAAGGCGCCCTCGAGCAAATCGATGTCCTCGGCCGTGGCTACTTCGCTCAGATCGGCGTTACCAAAGTCCTCCACGAGACCCCCATCTATAGGGATATGCTCACCCTCAGCTGGCTCTACCAGAACTCGGAAACCCAACTCGACGTCTCCGACGACAGCGGCAGCACTCCCCCTATCCGCCTCTCTATGCCCAGTCTTGCCTATGACTACCAAAGCCGCGTCTTTGACCCCTTCTACGGACGCTCCTTCCTGACCGTTACCGGTATGGCTAACTTCGCCGGTAAGTACGGCAGCAGCGAGGACGCTGACTTCCTCGGCGGCAGCACCTCCCAGGGCGCTATCGATGGCGACTTCTCCTTGCTCCGCGTCCGACTCGCCCGCCTGCAACGCTTTACCAAAGCTAATACGGAACTCGGTAAGTGGACCTTGTTCATGAAGGTCGACACCCAGGTTACCGGCGACTCCCTGCCCTCCGCTGTCCGCCGCAGTGTCGGCGGAGCCAACAGCGTCCGCGGCTATACCGAAGGCGAAATCTCCGGCGATAACGCTGTCTATGGTACCCTCGAACTCCGCGCTCCCCTCTTCGAAAACTTCATCCCCGGCTTCAAGGTCTCCGAGAAGGAACTTGAGGACAATCCCGAGTTCGCTCTCCAGCACCGCTTGCAGCTCCTCGCCTTTACCGACGCGGCCTACGTCAAGAACAACGACCCCCAAGCCTCTGCCTTCGACAACGA
The DNA here is from genome assembly GCA_903933565.1 of uncultured Victivallales bacterium. Classification (GTDB taxonomy): domain Bacteria; phylum Verrucomicrobiota; class Lentisphaeria; order Oligosphaerales; family JAFGRS01; genus CAILUI01. The sequence goes on from CAIZKT010000420.1 coordinate 5,368, forward strand.
GACCCTATCCAGCGTCGGCGCTGGCTTCCGCTTTGGCTTCACCAAGTACTCGCAGATGCGCCTGGACTACGGCATCCCGCTGATGGACACCTACACCGCGGACACGCCCAAACACGGCCGCCTGCACGCCTCTCTGCAACTCCAGTTCTGACCTGTTGAGGCGAGGTACTTCTCTTTCACAGCAGCCCATAAGTTGGGGGTATGAAGTCATGAATGAAGCCCAGACCGCCACTCAAGCCAATGATGGATCCATTACACATACTCACGCAAAGGCAAAGGGGAGACGTATGAAGAGGTTCCTTCCCAACAACTCGCGGATGACCCCGGTGATGAAGATCACCAGCACGGTCGTGAGCTTCATGCTCCTCTTCGGCCCTGCCGGATTTGCCGGGAACCTGCCCACCGGCGGCGCTGTCGTCCGTGGTAATGTCGGTATTGGTGTAGATGGCAACATCATGACCATTACCCAAGCCTCCGATCGGGCTATCGTGAACTGGCAAAGCTTTAGCATCGGCGCTGGCTACGGGGTCAATGTCGACCAGCCTTCGCGTCAGGCCGCTATGCTCGCCCGCGTCATCG
>CAIZKT010000421.1:0-9609 GCA_903933565.1 uncultured Victivallales bacterium
CCCGCCGCTCCTGCCGGTTACTGGTACATACGGGTACACAACGCCTTCGGCACGGGCGGCTACACCCTTCTGGCGGACGTCACCCAGCTCGCCCTGTACAGCGTCGTGCCCGCGGCCCTGGGCAACGCCGCGGATATGGTCCTGACCCTTGCTGGGGCCGGCTTCGTGGCCGGCACTGCCGTGACGCTTGTGCCTGCGACGGGGAGTGGTTATCACGGCACGGTCGAGGTGGACTCGTTCAGTCGCATCACGGTGACGTTCGCCGCGGGCGCGGTTCCTATCGGGGCCTACACGGTGCAGGTCGCCAGCCCTGCCGGCGAAAACGCTGAACTCGCAGACGCATTTGCGGTCCTGGCGGGTGGTGAGTCGAGGTTGGAGACGCACCTGGTACTGCCGGGCGCCCTAGGCTACCACCAACTGGCCACCCTCTATGTGGAGTACAACAACGCTGGCCACCTTGCGATGTCGGCGCCGTTGCTGACCCTCAGCGCCAGCCAGAACGGCCGTGAGGCGGCACTGATGACTCTGGACCCCTTGCGCGTCAGCGATGGTTTCTGGACGTCCGCGATTCCCGCCGGGTTCAGCCATACGGTGCAGTTCTTGGCTGCCGGCGCAGAGCCTGGCATTCTGCAGCCCGGGGAGTCGGGACGCGTTCCGGTCTACTGGGCAGGGTGGCGGCAGCCGTGGGACTTCGGCTACCCACCGATCAGCTTTCGACTCGGGGTCACTAACGTGGGTACCGTCACCCCGGTCGGCCGGGCCGGCGCGCGCGAAGTCGGCACGATCAGTTGGGACAGTCTGCAAGATGAGATGCGGCCAGCAGGGGTGTCGACCGCTGCCTGGAACGCACTCTGGCCCGTTTTCGTGGGGCGGGTCGGAACCACGTGGGGTGACTACGTCGCCATGCTGAACCGCAATGCCCTCTACCTCGGCCGGGTAGGGTACGCGGTCAGCGAGGTCAGCCAACTCCTGGCCTTTGAGTTGCTCCAGGCCGATGGGCTGACCGTGCGCACCTCGCTGGTGGGCGTGGAGGACGCTGCCGTCGCGGCGCCGGTCTTGCCTCTTACCTTCGGACGCACCTTCCCCACCTCCATCACGGGACGCTATCGGCTGGGTGCATTTGGCCGGGGGTGGGCGCACCCATGGGAAGTCTCTCTGTCGGTGGCCACCGACGGCACCGTTCGTGTGGCCCGTCCCCATCAGGGCGACCGCGTCTTCCAGCCGGATGCGCGCGGTGGCTACTCGGCCGCCACCGGTGACTACGGGGCGCTAACGGCCCTGGGCGGCGGCGCCTACCTGCTCACCGAGAAGGATGGGATGCGCACCGCATTCTCAGCCAACGGCTCACTCAACTATCTCGCGGAGCCGAATGGCAACCGCATCACCTGTGCCTACAACGGTGGCCTGTTGACCGCACTGACACACTCCTCCGGCCAGTACTTGGCCATCGCCTACAACCCCGCCGGCCGCATCCACACCGTCACCGACGGCGAGGGCCGCCAGAGCACCTACGCCTACGCTGCGGCCGACGAGCACCTCATCTCCGTCACCCGCAGCAACGGCCGCGTGCAAACCTATACGTACACGGACGGGACGGCAGCCGTCACGGCCCATGCCCTCACGAGTATCACCTTCCCTGGCGGCTCGCACTACTACTATCGTTACGATGCCAGCGGTCGCTACAGCGGCACCTCCCGCGACGGCGACGTAGAGACAGAGACCCTCACCTATCCATCAACCGGGATCGTGCAGCGGACGACTGGGGCAGGCGGCACCACCACCCTGCACTTCGACCACCGCGGCTATCTCGCCAAGGGCACCAACGCTCTGGGCCAGACGGGAAGCACCCACGTCGACGAGCGCGGACTCGTGACCCGGGTCGCCGACGGCGACGGCCGGGTCGTGGAAATGGATTACGACAGCCGTGGCAACCTGACCCGGCTGCGTGACCCGCTGGGCCAGGAGGTCTCCTTTACCCACACGCAGCCGCTGAACCGCCTGGCCACCGCCACCGATGCGGCGGGCCGGTCGACGCAGTATGCCCGCGACTCCGCGGGTAACCTCGCGAGTATTACCCAGGACGGGACGACCGAACGCTTTGCGTATGATGCACTGGGGCAGCTTGCCTGCCGAACCAACCACCGCGGCCAGCTGGAGGCGTCGACCTACGACGGTTCCGGGCGCCTGACACAGCGCGACCATCCCGACCTGCCGCAGGCTCGCTTCGTCCATGACGCACGCGGTAACCTGACCCGTGTCACCGACGCCACCGGCACCACTGCCCTGACTTACAACGCTCAGGACTTCCTGACCCGCATCGCCTACCCCGGTGGCCAGGCCCTCGATTTCGCCTACGACGCCGCCGGTCACCGTGTCGCCATGACCGACGAACTCGGTAACGCGCTGCAGTACGAGTACGACGACGCTAGCCGCCTCCGCCGCGTCCGGGATGGCACCTCGGCCACGGTGGTCGCCTACACCTACGATGCGGCCGGCCGCATTGTCCGCGAAGACCTGGGCAACGGTGGTAGCACGGCCTATGTCTACGACCTCGCCGGGCGGGTCACCTCGGTGATCCACAGACGCGCGGACCTCAGCGTTGTCTCGCAGTACACCTGTGGCTACGACACCCGCGGACTCTGCACCTCGGAAGAAACGGCCGAGGGCACTTGGACGTACGCCTACGACGCCGTCGGCCGCCTGGTGTCGGCCGCCTTCGACTCGGCGGACGCAGATATTGCCGACCGGACGCTTGCCTACTCCTACGATGCGGTCGGCAACCGCACCCGCGTCACGGTCAATGGCACCGAAACGGCCTACACCACCAACACCCGTAACCAGGTGACCCAGGCCGGAACCACCACGTTCACCTATGACGCCGACGGAAACCTCGTCGGCTCGCAGGGGTCCGAGGGGACGACTGCCTACACCTACGACTCGACCAACCGGCTCACCGGCGTCACCTCTCCTGCTGGCACGTGGGCCTATGGCTACAACGCCTTTGGCGACCGCGTCACCATGACGGCCAACGGAGTGACCACTCGCTTTGTCACCGACCCGCTCTCCCCCGGCAACGTGGTCGCGGCGTACGATCAGTCCGGGGCCCTGATCAGCCGCTACGAACATGGCGTCGGGCTCGTGCGTTGCAGCGCTGGCAGCGCCCGCTACTACTACCAGTTCACGCCCAGCGGCAACACCGGCACCATCACAACCGCGACGGGCACGGTTGCCAACCGCTACATCTATGACCCTTTCGGCGCCTTGATGCGACGGACAGAGAACCTCGACAACCCCTTTAGATACGCGGGGCGCTGGGGTGCCATGGAAGACGGCAATGGATTGCACGCCATTGGCATACGGTACTACAGAGCAGACCTTGGTCGCTTCACCAGCACGGATCCCCTGCGCCTGCCGCCGTGGGGACTCTATACCTACTGCGGCAACGACGGCGTGAACTTCGCGGATCCGGCGGGCCTCGACCGGAGCACGGTGTGGCGCGAGCTCGGATTCTCCGGCCTGCCACCTTCGGATTGGGAGCTGGAGAACTGGTGGGCTTGGAGGCAGCGACGGGGGCACGGGGGCAGCGTCCCCCTCGAGACGCAGGTAACGGGCGCATTCTTCTGGTACCTCTCGCCGAACACGGTCCTCGCCCTCTACGGTCGCGACCTCCGGGAAGCGCTGGCGAGCGCAGAGGCGGAGGGATCTTGGTCGCCACGGGACCACGTCTTCCCCTGGTACGGCAGCACGGCCGTTCGGCCCCCCGCCACGGCGGCCGCCACCGCCTCGTCCGCCGCAACCTCCGGCGGCACCCTCAGCGGCGTCGCGCCGCCCACGCCCCCGGCCGAGGCCACGGAAACCGGCGGCACCGGCAGCAGCGGGCCACGGGACCCCAACATCAAGCTCGGCCCTGCCGGCGTGGGGCCGCAGGCCTATGTGACGACCGCGCAGACCCTCGCCTACCGCATCGACTTCGAGAACGACGCGACGGCGGGTTCCCCGGCCCAGTATGTGACCCTCAGCGACCGACTGAGCGACCGCCTCGACTGGACCACGTTCGAGCTCTTGGAGATCGGCTTCGGCGACCAGGTTATCGCGGTCCCGGCGCACCGACAGAACTACGCCACCGTCGTTCGTATGACCTACCTTGGGACCGAGTTTGACGTCCACATCAACCTCCAGCTCAATCCCGGTACTGGCCAGGTCAAGACCGATGTCTACAGTCTCGATCCGGCGACCGGCCTGCCGCCGCCGCTGGAGATCGGCTTCCTGCCTCCCGAGGACGGCAGCGGCCGTGGCAAGGGCTACTTTGCCTACGTCATCCGCCCGCAGAGCGGCCTGGCGTCGGGCACGGAGATCCGTAACGTCGCCACCATCACCTTCGACTTCGGCGAGGTGATCGCCACCAACCAGGTCGACCCGCATGACCCGGGAGCCGGGACGGACTCGGCTAAGGAGGCCCTGGTGACGATCGATGCCAGCGCCCCGGTCAGCGCCGTAGCCGCCCTGCCGCCGCAGTCTCGGGCAGGCTTCTTGGTGTCCTGGTCGGGCACCGACACGGGCGCGGGGATCGCTTCCTACACGGTCTACGCGAGCCAGGACGGTGGCCCCTTCAGCCCGTGGCTAGCGGCGACCACCCTCACCGCCGCGACCTACCCCGGGGCGGTGGGACACACCTACGGATTCTACGCCATTGCCAGCGACGCGGTTGGGCATATAGAACCGGCCAAGAGCGCCGCGGAAGCAACCACCACGGCGGTCAACTTCTACACGGTGACGTTCCTGGCCAGCGCTAACGGCACGCTGACCGGCGCTACCCGGCAGACCGTGGCGCAGGGCGGGAGCACCGCCGCGGTCGAGGCGGTGCCCGACGTCGGCTACGTCTTCCAGCAGTGGAGCGACGACTCGCGGCAAAACCCGCGCACGCTGGCCGCCGTGAGCGCAACCCTGTCCCTGACCGCGTCGTTCCGGGTCGCCCAACCGGTCGCGCCGGCGGGTTCCTTCCTGGCCGTGGGAGGAGATGCTGCCGCCGTGGCTGTCGGCCGAGCCTGGTGGGATCTGAGCGGCCCTTACACCCTGACCGTGGCCGGACATCTCCTGGCACTGAATCTGGTGCATGATGCCAGCGGCAAACTGGCGGGCACTGCGACCTACACGGTGGCCAAGGACACGGTACTGACCTTGCCTGTCAGAGGCAGCGTCAGAGGCACGGCGGGCAACACCGTGGTGAAGCTCGTGCTCAAGGGCGCGGACCCGGCGGGCACAACCGGTCTTTCACTGACCCTGGACTTGACCGTGAATGCCGGTACGCGGCGACTGACCGGGAGCATGGCCGGCAGGGCGACCCTCAACGGCACGGCCACGCCGGTCTCAGGCAATCCCAACCTGCCGATACCGGTCCTTATGAACGGCGCGTGGACCTTACGGTTCACCCTCGCCAACCCGGGCCGGACGATCACCGGCACGGCACTGCTGACGCTCTCCAACGGGGCCGACTACGCCTACGTGGTGAAGGGAAGGCGGCTCGGCACTAGCGCCGTGCTGGAGCTGGTGGCTGACCCGGTCGACCCGGCGGCGACCAGCGTCCGCATCAGGAGGATCACGATCACCCCGGTCGAGACGGGCGCAGCTCAGCTGAAGAGCTTCGTGGGCAGGGGCTATGGCCAGACGCTAACCTGGTGAGTTGTGCAACGGCAGTGCAAGCGGCGACCGCCGCACTATAGTGGCCGACGCGGTGGCAACGGAACGGTCAGCGGCGGCGGCTCAGCAGCAGAAAGCGGACAGCGGCATGAACGAGTGCGAGGCTCTGAATGAACAGTTCGCCCGGCGCGGGCATCTGCGTTTTGCGCCGGGGCCCGGCGGGCTCACGGTGGCGGAGATCGGCAACGCCGCCGGCTCGGCGCGCCTAACCCTGCACGGCGCGCACGTGCTGGAGTTCCAGCCGCAGGGGGCCCGGCCGGTGCTGTGGCTCAGCGGCAAGAGCTGGTTCGCCAGTGACAAGCCCATCCGCGGCGGCATCCCACTGTGCTGGCCCTGGTTCGGCGCACACCCTACGGACTCGGCGCTGCCCGCGCATGGCTTTGCCCGCCTCAGCCCGTGGCAGGTCATCGAGACGCGAGCCCCTTCCGACACCCTGACTACCCTTCGCCTCGGACTCCGCGATACGGACGCCACTCGGCGCCTGTGGGACTTTGCTTTCGAAGCCATCCTGGAGGTGACCGTCGGCGCGGAGCTGACCGTCGCCTTGATCATGCGCAATCCCGGCAGCGTCCCCTACACCGTCACCGCCGCGCTGCATACCTACTTCGCGGTCAGCGCCGTGACCCAGGTGCGGGTGCTCGGCTTCGACGGTTGTCCCTGCGTGGACACCGTGGGCGGCGTCCGCACGCCGGGGGTCCAGGCCGGACCGGTTACCGTACAGGCCGAGACCGATACAATCTTCAGCGCCTGCCCCGGCGAGGCCCAGATCGAAGACCCGGCCTGGGGCCGCCGCATCCGTATCCGTAAAGCGGGCAGCCTCTCCGCGGTCGTCTGGAATCCGTGGATCGCCAAGGCCAAGCGCATGCCGGACTTCGGAGATGACGAATACCCCGGCATGATCTGCGTGGAAACCACCAATGCGCCGGGGGACGCGCGCACCGTGCCGCCCGCTGGCGAACACTGCTTGCAGACCACCCTCAGCGTCGAACCGCTGAACTGAGGCGCCCCCAACTCGGAACCCTGAAGGGACCCATCCATGAAGGTCGGAATCAGCCAACTCGTCGCCACCGATACTACCAACGAAGGCTTCTTCAAGACCGCCCGCGACGCGGGCTACGAGGTCGTCGAGCTGTCGCTGCGGCAGCAGGGGCCGCTCACCGGGCAGACCACGAACGCCGAACTGGACGCCATCAAGGGCCTGTCGAAGACTTATGGCTTGCCCATCGCCTCGCTGACTCTCAACCACTGGAGCGGCAATCTGCTGGCCCAAGGCAAGGATCAGGATACGGCCATCGAACAGACCATCGCCGGCCTCGAAGCCGCCGCTCGCCTGGGCGCCCCGGTGGTCCTGCACACCCTGGGCCGCTTCTCGTCGGAACTCTACTACGACGACGCCTACCGCAATGCGGTGGCGGGCCTCAAGCGGCTCGCGCCGGTCGCCGCCAAACTCAAGCTCGCCTTCGCCTACGAATTCGTCTGGAATGGCTTCCTCTTCAGCCCCATGGAAACCGCTCGTTTTCTCGATGAAGTCGGCAGCGACTCCGTCGGCTTCTACTTCGACCCGGGCAACATGGCCGTCTTCCAGTTCCCGCATCACTGGGTGCGCATCCTCGGCCGCCGCATCAAACACGTGCATTTGAAAGACTGGAAGGGCAACGCCCTGAATGGCAGCTGGACGCCGCTGCTGCAAGGCGCGGTCGACTTCCCCAAAGTCATGGCTGAGCTGCGGGCCGCGGGGTATGCCGGTCCGCTGATCAGTGAGGTGCCCGAGTCGCTGGCGCCGCTGGCTGAGACCGCCAAGACCATCCGCAAGATCATTGCGCTGTAGGCGTGCAGTCCGAGGCATGGCGCGGCCGTGGCGCGCGGTCACGTGTCCGCCGCGGCGGATGCGGCCACGGGCGGACCCGTCCGGGGATCTGGAGATGCGGTGGGCCGCCACCGCCGCACCTGAGGCCAGGCGCCTCTCCAGAGGAATAGAGTGGCCGCAAATCGCGGCAGGAGGCTGATTGTCCATGAACAGGAAGAAGATCGTGCTGGTCGGCGGCGGCAGTAACGCCTGGACGCCGAACATTGTCAAGGACATGATGCTGACCGAGGCCATCGGCGATGCGGAGTTCGTGCTGTACGATACCAACCTCGCCGCCAGCGACCTGGTGAAAGCCTGGCTGGAGAACCTCAATCGCGGACTCCGCAAGCCCTGCGTGTTTCGCTCCACCGACCAGCGCGCCAAGGCGCTGGAGGGGGCCGACTACGTCATCATCACCATCTCCACCGGCGGCCTGGACGCCATGGCCCACGACCTGGCGATCCCCGAGGAGTATGGCGTCTACCACACCGTCGGCGACACCTCGGGTCCGGGGGGCTGGGCCCGCTTGATGCGGAACTTTCCGGTGTTCAAGGACTTGGCCGCGGCGATCAACCGCTACGCCGGCGCGGCCATGGTGCTCAATTACACCAACCCGATGACGACGCTGACCAAAGTCCTCGCCCAGCTCTGCAAGGGGCCGGTGGTGGGCCTCTGCCACGGGCTCTTCGAGAACCTCGATTTCCTCAAGCGCTTCTACCATCTGGAGAGCGAGGATGAGATCTCGGTCAGCTACGCCGGGCTGAACCACTTCTTCTGGATCACCCAGGCCCGCACCCGGGACGTCGACCTCATCGCCGACCTGCGCGACCGCCTGACCCGCCAGAGTCTCACCGACCTCTTGCGCGAGTCGGCGCCCGACCCTATGGGCTTCAAGTCCAATCGGGAACTGGCCACGGAGCTATTCCGTACCACCGGGGTCATGCCCTACCTCGGCGACCGTCACACCTGCGAGTTCTTCCCGTGCTATATCACCAGCAAGGCTAACCTGAAGAAGTACCGGCTGATCCGCACCAGCATTGAGGAGCGGCGCCAGGGTTTTGCCGCCCGGCAGGCGGCGCTTGCCAAGGCCGTGCAGAGCCCGATCCCGACCGATGGTGTGCGCAAGAGCCGCGAGACTGCCGCCGACATCATCGCCGCGCATGTGCAGGGCAAACCGTTCATCGACGTGGGCAACGTGCCAAACCTTGGCCAAATCTCGAATCTGCCCCTGGGGACGGTGGTGGAGACCGCGGTGCGCGTAGACCGCAATGGCTTCTCGCCGATCGCCTTTGGACCGTCACCACGCGGTTCGTGCCCGGCGATACGGACAGTTCCACCGGCAGGCCCTCCGCGTCGCTCTTCAGCCACGCAGAGAACACATGGGGCTGCCCGATCCGGAGATTGCAGTAGTAAGACTTCAATCCATTTTTCCGTTCGCCGCCTAAACGCATGGACGCTGTCCCTTCGCGCCCTTCGGAAGCGTCAATGGCCCAGCTCTCGCGAAACGCCTCCAGAGTCCCGAAGGTGACCGGTATGTTGCCGAACGCGGTCGGTGCCCAGAACGGAGGGATGTGGTCATTGAACTGCTCGAACGATCCGTTCCGGACCAGGTTCATCCCGCTTTCCGCGCCAGCCGTTCCGCCCGCCTTTTCGGTTATGGAGTACACCTTCACGTCATCGTAGGCGGCTTTCAAGCGCCACCCCCTCAAGGCCAGCCCGCCCTTGACCCCGGGCTCGACCAGCTTGACGATCAGCCGTCCGTCAACATACCAGGAGTAGGCGCCGCCCGGCTCCCGGACGATCATAAACCGGTAAGCCGTGTTGAAGGGGACCGGCTCGGTCTTCCAGTTCCCTGCGCTCCGTGTTTCCCCTTCACGGCGGTACTGCCACCACCACCGGCCCGGCTGCAGGCAAAACAGGATGCCTCCCGCCTCGACCCCCGTGAAGCCGCCCTCTTTGTCTGGTTCAAGGGCCAGCGGTTTGACGGTCATCTCAACCGCAAACCCTTCGCCCAGTTCCTTTGTCAGGCTGGCCGCACCGCCATAGCCCGTGTTCGCCAGCGTGCC
>CAIZKT010000422.1:0-5185 GCA_903933565.1 uncultured Victivallales bacterium
CGAGCTGCGGCTTTGGCGCGGTCAGGGTGAATGGCGCTTCGACATCGAGGATGACGGCCGGCCCTTCGACCCCACCGCGCAGGCTGAAGCGGATACGACGCTGCCCGTTGAGCACCGCCAGATCGGTGGCCTGGGCATTCATTTCATCCGTAAGACCATGGACCAGTTCGCCTATCGCCGTGAGGCGAACCACAACCTGATCACCATCGTCAAGCGTCTGACCGCTGAACCCGCTTGACGTCGCCATAGGCAGGAAATGCTGGCCGTGCTGAACGTGCTGAAAACCACCTGGCTGGGACTGACGCTGATCCTCCTGGCGTCCGGGCTCCTGCTGCTCTCCGACCTGAGCCGGCGGAAGGGCCGCGAGCCTGGCCGGCCGACGGGGCCCCGTGTCCTCAACGTCGCCGGCGCGCCCACCATCGGCAACCCCGTGGCGCGCGCTCTGGCGGGGAAGGACTCGCGCGGGGCGTCCCCCCAACGTGCCGGCGAGCAGGACCGTGTCCCTGCCGGCGCGGCAAGCGTCGGCGCTCCGGCGCCGGAGTCCGCCGCCCGGTCCAGCGCCACCGAACCGCGCCCGCCGCCGCCGGCTGCGGCGACTCGCCCCTGGGACATTCGCGTCGTGCGCTACAACGACGCCCAGTTCTCCGAGGACACCTGGCGCGGCATCGAGAACGGCTTCAAGCAACAAGGCCGACTGGACGGACGCGAGGTCAACCTCACTTGCCTCAACGCCCAAGGCGATATGACGACGCTGACCAGCATCATGACCGCGGTGCGCGCCGCCCAGCCCGACCTGGTCATGCCCATTTCCACCCCGGCCCTGCAGGCGGCGCTGCGGCAGGCAGGCGAATTGCCGATCGTCTTCGCCTGCGTCGGCGACGGCGTGCTCGCGGGCGCCGGAAAGACGGTCACCGATCACCTGCCCAATGTCACCGGCATCACCACCTTCTCCCCTTTTGCCGCCATGGCGAAACTGATCCGCCAAGCCGTCCCCCAGGCGCGCACCGTGGGGACACTGTTCACCCCTGGCGAGGTGAACAGCGAGCAGTACCGCAGCGCTTTCGCCAGCGCGTTGCAGGCAGAGGGGCTGGTCCTCTCTGCCGTGCCCATCACCAGCAGCGCCGAGGTCGCCGAAGCCGTGACCGAGCTGCTCCGTCACGAGCTCCAGGTGGTCGGCCAGATCTCCGATAACCTGACCCGGCCTGCCTTCGCCCAGATCGCCCGGCGCAGCCGCGAGGCGAAACTGCCCTTCTTCTGTTTCGACAGCAGCGGCGTCCGCGAGGGTGCGACCCTGGCCCTGGCGCGCGACTTCTATGCCACCGGCTACGAGGCCGCGGAGCTGGCCGTCAAGGTCTTGCGCGGCGCCGCGCCCAAGGACATCCCCTTCGCCAACACCCGCACCGAAACCCTGACGATTTGTCCGGACCTACTCACCACGTATGGCGTCGTCCTGCCGGCCGAACTGCGGCAACGCGCCCAGGTGATGAATAGCCCAACCCCATGAAGCGCAGGCGCACACCCCGATCGCGCCTGATTCAGTACCGCCGCGGAGAGAGCATGGGATGCTGAAACTGCTGAAAAACACCTGGCTGGGGGTGACGCTGATCCTCCTGGCCTCCGGGCTCCTGCTGCTCTCCGACCTGGGCCGCCGGCAGAACGCCCGCCCGGCCCCCAAAGCGCTGCCTCGCCTCGCGATCATGCAGTGGGTCTCGACCGACCTGCTCGATCATACCGTGGAGGGAATCGTCGAAGGGCTGCGCCAGCAGGGCTTCGAGCACGGCCGTACCGCCGAGATACGCCTCCTCAACGCCTCGGGCGACAGCGCCACCGGCAACACCATGGCGCGCGACCTGGCGGGGGGCGGCTACGATCTGGTGCTCACCGCCAGCACCCTCGCCATGCAGACCGTCGCTAAGGCCAACGTCGCCGGACGCGTCGTCCACGTCTTCGCCGGGGTCACCGACCCCTATGGCTCCGGGGTCGGCATCACCGGGACCGAACCTGACCAGCACCCGCCCCACCTGCTCGGAGTGGGCACTTTTCAGCCGGTCGAGCATGCCATCGCTGTCGCGCGCCAGATGAACCCGCAACTCGCTAAGCTCGGCGTTGTCTGGAATCCGGGCGAGAGCAACTCCGAAGCCTGTGTGCTGAAGGCGCGTGCCGCCTGCAAAGAACTTGGCATGGAACTGCTTGAGGCCAATGCCAGCAGCATCCCGGAAGTACCCGAGGCGGTCCGCTCGGTCCTGGCCCAGGGCGCCGAGGCGATCTGGGTCGGCGGCGACATGGTGGCCAATGCCTCTATCGGCGCCATCGTCGCCGCCGCCCGCGCCGCGCACTGTCCCGTGTTTACCAACGACCCGAACGATACGGCCAAAGGCGCCCTCTTCGGCCTCGGCGCCTCCTACCATACGGTCGGGGTCGCGGCCGGCGAGATGGCCGGAAAAGTCCTGCGCGGCGCCGACCCCCGGAGCTTTGGTGTCAAGAACCTGGTTCCCGAAGTCCTGACCCTCAATGAAGCCCTGGCGGCCGAACTCGACGCCTGGTCCATCCCGGCGGACCTCCGCGCCCAGGCCGCGGCCACGGCCCAGGCCACGGTCACGCCGACCGCAGCCCCGCCCGCGCCACAAGCGGACCGCACCTACACCGTCGGCCTGCTCTATTTTGGCCCTAACCCCATCTTCGACCTGGCGATCGTCGGTATCCTCGACGCCTTGCGCGAGACCGGTTTTGTCGAAGGTCAGAACCTGGTGGTACAGAGGGTTCACCCCAACAACGACATGTCCATGCTCCCGCAGGTGGCTAGCCAGCTTGCCAGTCAGAACCTCGACCTGCTCCTCGTCCTGTCGACCCCCTGCCTGGGAGTCGCGCTGGCCAAAGGCGGCAAGGCCCCCATCGTCTTCGGGATCGTCTCCGCCCCGCTAGAGGCCGGCGCTGGCAAGAGCTTCACGGAACACCTGCCGCAGGTCACCGGCGCGGTCTGGACCGCCCCCAACCCCGCCCTCTTCAAACGCCTCATGGAACTCTATCCGGCCTGCCGCAACGTCGGGGTCGTCGGCAACCCCTCCGACGCTAATTCCCGGCGCAAACTGGGGCTCGCCAAGATCATGCTGGCGGAGCAGGGCATGACCCTGGTGGAGCGCACGGTCAGCAACTCCAGCGAGGTGCCGCAGGCGCTGCAGTCCCTCCTGGCCGCGCCGGTCGATGCGATCTTCGGCATGGGTGATAATACCGTCGTCAGCGCCTTTACCGCTCTGGCCCAGGCCTGTTCGCAGGCACACCTTCCCCTGCTCGCCGACGATAGCAGCCTGATGGGCTCCGGCGCCCTCTTCGCCTGCGGCGCCAGCCCCCGGGGCGAAGGCCGCCGCTGCGGCCGCCTCGCTGCCCGCGTCCTCCTGGGCGAAAGCCCCGCCACCATCCCCTTCGAGCCCAGCCCGGAAACGGAGACAGCCGTCGACCTGGAAGCCGCGGCCCATCTGGGCGTGACCCTGCCCGCCGAGCTGTTGCGGGAAGCCAGCTTTTTCTACCATGCCTCGGCCCGCCTGGGACGCCCATACCGCCTCGCCATGGTCAACCTGGTTCAGAATCCGCTCCTCGACGCCGCGGCGCAGGGCGTCTTGAGTGGCCTCGGCGAGGCCGGCTTCAAGGAAACTGCGGATTACACCGTCACGTACTACAATGCGCAGGGCGAGATCGCCCAACTGCCGGCCATCCTCGATGCCGCCCGCACCGGCGCTCCCGACCTCATCGTCACCCTCACCACCCCGGCGATGCTGGCCGCGGCGCAACGCGGCAGCGACATTCCCGTGGTCTTCACCGTCGCCAGCGACCCGACCGCCCTGGGCCTGTTCACCCCCGCGACTCGCCCCGCCCACCTCACCGGCGTGCATGACGATCCCCCCGTGGCCCGCCTCCTCGATATGGCCCGCCGACATGACCCCGCCCTCACCGCCGTCGGCATCCTCTATGATCCCGCCCAGGCTAATTCGCTGATCTCGGTGAAGAAGCTGCGCCGCGCCTGCCAGGAGCGCGGCGTGACCCTGCACGAGGCCACGGCCGGTACCGTCTCCGACCTGCCGGCGGCGGCCCAATCCGTCATCCAGCGCCGGGTTGGGGCCATCCTGCTCTCGGCCGACAACCTGGTCGTCACGGGTTTTCCCGCCATTCGCAGCGCCGCGAAGAGCGCCGGCATCCCGATCTATGCCACCGATACGGGTTTGGTCAAACAAGGCGCGCTCGGCGCCATCGGCGACAGCTACGCGGCCTGGGGAGCGCAGGCCGGACACCTGGCGGCTAAGGTCCTGGCCGGGGTCTCGCCCCGCGACCTGCCCATCGAAGCCACCCGCGTGCAGGAGGTCATCGAGCCCGCCACAGCCGCCCCGCCCGCCGCCGTCCGACCGATGCCAACCCCAACCCCAACCCCACCCCCAACCCCAGCCAGCCGCCGCGCCCGGCCTTGGGAAGTCCGCATCGTGCGCTTCAACGACGCTCAGTTTGCCGCAGACTCCGAGCGCGGGGTCCGGGACGGCTTCAAGCAACAGGGATTGCTGGAAGGGCGCGACTTCAACCTGAGTTGCCTCAACGCCCAGGGCGATATGACCACGCTGACCAGCATCGTCACTGCGGTCAGCGCCGAGCGGCCCGACCTGATCATGCCCATCTCCACCCCGGCCTTGCAGGCCACCCTGCGCCAGGCCGGCGCGCTCCCCATCGTCTTCAGCAGCGTCGGCGATGCCGTGCGCGCCGGGGCCGGAGAATCCGAGACCGAGCATCGGCCCAATGTGACCGGCATCACCACCCGCTCGGCCTTCGCCGGCATGGCGCGGCTGCTCAAGCAAGCCGCTCCCCAGGTCCGCGCCGTCGGCACCCTCTTCTCCCCTGCCGAGATCAACAGCGAACTCTACCGGCAATGGTTTGCCGAGGCCCTCGAGAAAGAAGGACTCAAGCTGGTCGCCATACCCGTCAACAGCAGCGCCGAGATCGCGGAAGCCGCCACCGCCTTGCTGCGCTCCGACATCCAGATCGTGGCGCAGATCCTGGATAACGCCACCCGCCCCGGATACGCCCAGATCGCCAAACGCGCCGAGGCGGCGAACCTGGCCTTTCTCTGCTTCGATAGCGCCGGACTGCGCGAAGGCGCCGCCCTGGCCCTGTCCCGTGATTTCTACGACACCGGCCGCGCCGCCGC
>CAIZKT010000423.1:0-5044 GCA_903933565.1 uncultured Victivallales bacterium
CGTTCCATGATGGCAAGGCTTTCGTCTGCCTCCGCGGGCGTAATGACCAGGGGCGGGGCGACGCGGATGACGTTGCCGTACATGCCGACGGACCCCACCAGCAGGCCCTGATTGGCGCAGTCAACGATGACGCGCCGGGCAAGGTCTTTGGCGGGCTCTTTGGTGGCCTTGTCCTGGACGAACTCGAGGCCGATGACGAGGCCCATGCCGCGCACGTCGCCCAGATGACGGCTGCGCCGACCGAGCGCCAGCAGCCGTTCCTTCATGAGGGCGCCCATTCGATCCGAGTTGGCGACCAGGTTCTCGCGCTCGAAGATGTCGAGTACGGCACAGACCGCAGCGCTGGCCACGGGGTTGCCCCCCAGGGTGCTGGACATCTCGCCCTTCTGCAGGCAACTGAACACCTGGCTGGTGCCGGCGACGGCGCTGACCGGCACCCCGGAACCGATGGCCTTGCCGATGGTAACGAGGTCGGGCGTGAGCGCCTCATGCTCCATCGCCCACATGCGGCCGGTGCGACCGTAGGAGGCCTGGACCTCGTCCAAGGTCACCAGCATGCCGCGCGCCCGGGCCCACTCCTCCAGGCGTTTCAGCCAGCCCGGGGGCGGAAAGATGAAACCGGCGGCGCCTTGGTAGGGCTCGACGATAACCCCGGCCAGCGGGCCGCTGCAGTTGCCCTCAACCACCAGATCGAGATGGTCAAAGTACTTTCTGAAAGTCGGCGCGCCGCCGCACCAGCCCTCGGGGTCACGGTAGGGGTTGGGGAAGGGGGCGCGGATGCTGCCCGGCAAGCTGGGGCCATACTGCTTCTTGGGGCCTGGCATGCCGCCCATGGCCGCGGCGCCGTAGGTCCGGCCGTGGAAGGCGCCGATGAAGCTGAGGATTTCGCTGCGGCCGGTGCGGCGCCGCATGAGGCGGGCGGCGGCCTCGGTGGCCTCGCTGCCGGTGGTCAGGAAGAAGCACTTGTCGAGATGCGGCGGCAGGGCTTCGACCAGGCGCTTGGCCGCCTGGATGCGCTGCAGGTTGGCGCACTCGTAGTTGTTCAGGAGCTGGGCCGTGGCCTCTTGGGCGGCGCGGACCAGGTGCGGGTGGCAATGGCCGACGTTGGTGACCAGCACGCCGCTGGTCCAATCGAGGTAGACGTTGCCGTCGACATCCGTGACCACGCAGCCGCGCGCCTTCTCCCAGACGATAGGCGCCTGGAAGCCGGTGACATCGGCTTCGTAGGTGTGCCAGGTTTCCAGCAGTTCCTGGCTGCGCGGGCCGGGGAGGGGACCTTGGACGTGAGTGATGGCCATATCAGCTTCCCTTATTGACGACGCAGCGGGCCTGCCGGCCCTCATGGAAGGCCAGAATGTCCTGCAGAATGCTCTCGCGAATCTCCTGACCCGCCTCCTCGCTGGCCCAGCCGATATGCGGGGTCAGGATGCAATTCTCCAGGCCGAACAGCGGCAGGTCGGTCGGCGGCGGTTCCACCTGGAACACGTCGATGGCGGCGCCGGCGATGCGCTGCTGCTTGAGGGCTGCGGCGAGGTCATCGATGTTGACCATGGGGCCGCGCGAGGTGTTAATCAGGTAGGCCGTCGGCTTCATCCAGCTCAGGGCTTTGGCGTCGACCAGGTTGCGGGTCTCGTCATTCAGGGGAGTATGGACCGTGACGAAGTCGGCGTTGCGGAAGAGGGTCTCCTTGTCGACCCACTGGATGCTGTCGTACTCGGCGCGCTTGGCCGCGTCCAGGTACGGGTCGCAGCCGAGGAACTTGAAGCCGAAGCTGCGGAGCTTGCGCCAGACGCGGCTGCCGATACGGCCGACGCCGACGATGCCGACCGTCTTGCCGTCCAGGCGGTAGAGGGGGAACAGCCCGGAGAAATCCCACTTGGCCTGGGCGCTGGACTCCTCGAGGGTGCGGCGACTGCGCACCACCTTGCGGGCACAGGCGAAGAGCAGTGCGATGGCGTGCTCGGCGACGTCTTCCTTGCAGTAGTCCGGTTGGTAGGCAAAGGCGACCCCGTGGCGGGTGCAGGCGGCGACGTCGACATTGTCGTAGCCAATCCCATGCCGGATCAGGAGTTTGCAGCGCGGCAGACGGCCAAGCAGCGAGTCGGTGAACTTCACCATGTTCACCACGATCACATCCGCGTCTTTGCAGGCCTCGACGACCTCATCCTCGGGGCGGAACTTGAGTTGCTGGCAGACGAAGTCGATGCCGCGCTCCCGCAGGACGCCGGCTTCCCAGTCGAGGTTGCTCTCGATGTAGTCGGTGACGACAACCTTCATGTCCTGTACCCCTTGTGTGAGAACCGCAGAATGTCGAAGGACGAATGACGAATGACGAATGGCAGAACCACCGGCACGGCAACCGCGGTCCTCTTTCCGGTATGTCCGGCCTCCAAGCCGGGGGCTGGGCTGAACCCTGAACCCTGAACCCTGAACCCTCATACCAGACAGAACAAGGCGGCCGCGCGCAAGCCGGCGCACCGCACTCACAGTCTGGGTATCTCCGTCTCGCGGCCTTTGTGTTCGGCCGACACGTAGGCGGCATAGGTGGCGGCGGTGGTGTCGAGAGCCAGTTCCAGGCCGGACTGCGGCGCGGCGCCGTTGGCGGCGCAGGTGATAAAGTCCTGCATCTCGCCTTGGTAGCCCATGGTAAAGTTTTCGTCCGGGGCCGCTGGCGACCAGCCCTCCTGCGTGCTGCACTTCTCGACCAGGTAGACATCCTTGAACTGCTCGCCGCGCGGGTTGTAGGTGTCCACGATATGCACGGGACTGAGATGACAGCGCGTGCGGTGATTGTTGGCGAACACCTCGATGAAGTCATAGATGCCGCCGAGGACGATCTCGCCGGTCATGATGTCGGCCACGGCGCCGTCGTCGAAAACGATGTGCATGACGCCGTAATCCTCGATGTCGTGGTAGTCGGTACGCAGCAGCTTGCGGTCCTGGTATCCCGGCAGGCGGGTGAGTTGATGGGTGCGGGCGCTGACGGTCCGCGGGCGGATGGGGATACCGCAGCGCGCCAGTCCCTCGACCCGCTTCAGATAGAGGATGCCGCCGAGGGGATGGACGCCCTTGCCGATCAGGGAGCCGCCACCGGCATAGCGCCAGATGCCGTAGACGGAACTGGCGGAGCCGTTGTGGCTTTCCTCGCCGGTCAGGCGCAGCACTTGGGCCCCGGTCTTGGCGATGATCTCGCGCTCTTTCTGGACGCTGGGGGCATAGACGAAGTTCTCGGCGTAGCCGAAGAATACGCCCTGACGCCGCACCGCATCACGGAGGCGCAGCAAGCGCTCGACCACCGCGGCCAGCATCGGCTCCTTGGACGCCTGGTCGCCACGCCAGCTCTCGTCGGCTCCCGGCGGGCCAAAGTAGCCAGTCAGCGGTTTCTCGCAGAGGATGCCCTTGCCAGCGGCGGCCGCCGCCAGGATGCCGGCCTCGTGGACATAGGGCGGGGAGCAGACATCGAGGAGGTCGATGTGCTCCAGCATCGCCTCAACCGTCTCGAACACGGGCACCCCATGCGCCGCGCCGAACGCCTCACGGCTCTCGCGACGCTTGCTCGTGACTCCCGCCACCTCGAGGTTGACGCCATAGACCCGGCGCAGACACTCGAGATGGCAGCGTCCGGCGAAGCCCGTACCGACCAGCCCGACTCGTACTGTCTTCATAGCCTGCCTCAGTACTTGCCGTTCTGGGTCTCGAAGTGGGTCGGCTTACCGAGGTTCTCCCCGCCGGCCATGATCCACTGCGCCGTGTACTCGACGATCCGGCTAAGGGGCACCGACGGGTTGCCGAACAGCCCGTTGGCCCGACTGGCGTTGTTCAGGTAGCCACGGCCGTTCTCTTCGCCGCAGAAGCTGGGCTGCTTGTCCATCAGCCGGCCGAATTGCTGCGCCACCTGGCGGATGGAGAACGTCTCCGGGCCGGTGACATTGAGGATGGCGCCGGGGTGACTGGCCAGGGCCAGCGCCTGCAAAACCTGGTTGCAGGCATCCCCCTGCCAGATCACGTTCGCATAGCCGGTGGTGATGTCCACGGGCTCGCCGGCCCAGACCTTGCTGCCCACGTCGTAGAGTACCCCATAGCGGCACTCGACCGCGTAGTTCAGGCGAATGTGTACCACCTCCAGCTTGCCCTGGTCGGCGAAACTGTCCCACATGCGCTCACGGCCCAGGCAGCTCTGAGCGTATTCGCCGACCGGCTCCACCGGGGTCTGCTCGGTGGCGCCGCCGCTGCTGAGGTGCATCACCGGGTAGACGCACCCGGTGCTGAAACCGGCCACCCGACAACCCTGAAAGGCGCGCGCCGCATGGTAGGCGACGATGCAGTTGATGGCCCAGGTCAGCGACTCCGCACCGGTGCTGCCAAACTTGCGTCCGATCATGTAGACAATGTTCTTCGGCTTCGGCAGGCGGGCCACGGCATCCAGGTCCATCAAGTCGCAGCGGATCGTCTCAATGCCCGCCGCCGCCAGCGCCTCCATCGGTGCCACGTCCACCGCGATCACCTTCGTGCGCACCCCCGCCGCCTCCACCGCGCGCTTGGCCATCCGGGCCATGGTCGGACCGACCTTGCCGCCGGCCCCAACCACCATCAGGTCTCCCTCCAACTGGCGCATGAAGGCCACCAGGCCGGGGCTCGGGCGGCTGAGCAGTTCGTCGAGTTCAGCCACGCTCTGCAATCGGGTCGGTAGTGTGTCGCTCATCCTGCTGCCTCCATGACATGCCCATCCGCCGGGCTCCGCGCGGACCGCGTCGGGCGCGGTCAAGCTGGCCGACCGGTCGGATCAACGCCTAATCTAGCTGTTTAGGTTCCAAGCGCGAGCGCTGCCGTCGCGCCTGGGGTCCGCCGCGGTTTGGTGGAGATGCGGTGGGCTCCACCGCGGTTTGGTGGAGATGCGGTGGGCTCCACCGCCGCGCCTGAGGCCAGGCGCCTCTCCAGCCTCCGCTGGCGCTGCGGTGGGCTCCACCGCCGCGCCCGAGGCCAGGCGCCTCTCCAGAATCCGCTGGAGATGCGGGGGGCTCCACCGCCGCGCCTGAGGCCAGGC
>CAIZKT010000424.1:0-4286 GCA_903933565.1 uncultured Victivallales bacterium
AGCCCACCGCATCTCCACCAGACCGCGGTGGAGCCCACCGCATCTCCACCAGACCGCGGTGGAGCCCACCGCATCTCCAGCGCATTCCCTTGGAGAGACGCCAGGCCTCAGCCCAGCCCCCGGCTGCGGCCGGACCTACCGGAATGAGACTCCGCGCCTGCGCCACGATGCGTATGTAGTAGAGGCTTTAGTCGGTGATTCTGCCATTCGTCATTGGGCATTGCTCATTCGACCTTCTGCGGTTCTCATACAGGCAAACCCCTACGGAGCTGACTTGCGCCGTGCGCCTTTGCAGCCCGGTCGCGTCTCCGTCGCGCCAGCGTCCTTGACAGGGCTGGCGCGCAGGTCAGATTGCTGGTCGACGATGGCTCTGGAGGTTGGCTGGAGACGTGGGAGGTCGGGGGAATGGACGAACTCGACAAGGTTCAGGCCGTGGCACTGCAAGGAGCGCAGGCCGCGCAGGCGGTACAGGCCTTGCGGGAGCAGGCGAGCGCCTGGGGCTTGGCGCTCCCGCCGACGCCGCCATTCGCCTGCGATTTCGGGCTGGGGCGCTTTGCTGAGATCGGCGAAGTGGAGGTCTGGATCGCGAACGAGGCCGTGGCCGGCTACTGCGGCAAGTTCCTGTTCGTGCAGGACGGACAGACCTGCCCGCTGCATTGTCACCGGGTGAAACACGAGACTTTCTACATCGTGAAGGGTGACGTCCGCATGGTCTGCGCTGGCGTGACGCGGGTGCTGCATCCTGGTGACGTTCTGCCGGTGGCGCCCGGGGTGCGCCATGCGTTCACGGGGATTGGGCCGGCGCTGCTGTTGGAGGTGTCCATGCCCTGCGTTCTGGATGATAACGTCTTTGCCGATGAGCGCATCCCCATCGGCTCCAACTGGCGCGGTCGGCCACCGGATGCCACTCGCGGTTAGGTCTGCTTTGCCTGCGTTTGGGGGAAACCTGGGGGAATGGCCATGCGCTTGACTCGAGAGGTCTTTGAGGCGTGCCGGGAGCGCGCGCTGAATCTGCTGGACCGGCGGGCCCATAGTGCCGGGGAAGTGCGCGTCAAGCTCCTGGCGCGTGGCTTCGAGGAGGCCTTGGTGGTGCTGGTGGTGGACGACCTTCAGCGCAGCGGCCTGGTCAATGACCTCGATTTCGCGACCGCGTTCTGCCAGGAACGGTTGCGCGGTTCGCGGCCGGCGGGGCCGGCTCGGATCAAAGCCGACCTGCTGCGGCGGCACGTCGCCGCCGAGGTCGCCGAGCAAGCGTTGCGCGCGGCCCTCGCAGAATCCGGCGTCGACAGTGAGTTCGAAGCGGCCCTGACGGCGGGGCGGACGAAGTGGACGGCGCTGCGCCGCCGCCCCGGACAGGACATCCGCAAGGACCGCGAGCGGCTGCTGCGCTTCCTGGCGGGGCGGGGCTTCGGCTTCGACCTCGGCTGGCGCGTGCTGGAATCGCTCGAGCGCAGCGCCGAGAGCTGAGGTTAGGCCACACCTGCCTGGTTCACTGGCGGCGGACCGTGAGGCGCGTACCTGCGGCGCCTGGCACGGCCACCCCGGTGATCGTAAAGCGGCCGGTGGGTTCGACGGTCAGTGTGCGGGGCTCGGTATCGCCGCTGACGACGACCAGCGTCGTTCCCGGGGCGGGCTTGAAGTGCTGCCGACGCCGCGGCGTCACGGCCAGCGTCACCGGGTAGGCGATGCCGGGGTAGTCAGCCAGGATGGTGATGGCATAACTGTCCGCGGTGTCCTCCAGCTTCTCCCAGGTCAGACCGCGGTTGATCCAGCCTTCCAGGTCCCCGTCCGTGGGGGTGCCTTTGCCATAGTTGCGGTTGTCAGAGCAGGCGGTGAAGCACGGGTAGCTCTGGTCAAGGCGGTAGCGGTAGAGCGTCGAACTCCAGGCTTTCACGTCTGCCGGGGCCTGCCCACTCATGCCGTGATCGCCGTTGTTCCAGTAGACGGCGAAGGCCTGCCTGGCTTGCTCGGCGGCGGCATAGAAGGGCGGGTTGTTCTCCCAGGGGATGGAGCCGTCCTTGCGGCCGTTGGTGGCAAAGATCGGGGGTGTGTCGCCACTGGCCGCCAGGAGGTTCCGAGCGCCGTTGAGGTAGTCGAGGATCGCGGCGCCTCCCACCGTGACCGTGCGCTTATCCTTGAGCGGACCGCACATGCATTCGAGGCGCGTGGCGCTTCCCTGCCCCGGCCGCGTACAGGAGTATACGGGAACCTGCGCGTGGGCCGCCGCGAACACGTCCGGAAAATGCAGGGCGAGGGCGACGGCGCCTGAGCCGCCCATGGAGCCGCCGTTGACGTAGGTGGCGTTCGGATCGCAGCCCAGGTAGCGCTGGGCCCAGCGCAGCAAGCCCAGCAGGTAGCGTTCGGTGTAGTTGGGCGCCGAGACCGGATCGGTACGGGTCGTCTGGCGGATGTTCTCGTTGTAGCCGAACCACCAGGTGTTGATGGCCGGGCAATGGTCGCGCTGGTCGCCCGACTCGGTCACGGCGCGGCCGATCCAGACCCGGTCCATCGGCGTGATCACCACGGTGTCGGGCTGTAGCGAGAGCATGAACTTGAAGGCCAGCCCCTCGCGCCAGCCCTGGGTGGCATCCCCGAACCACAGGCAGTTCACCGAGCTTGGCGTGGGGCCCGCCGTGACGCCGCCGCCGCGGCCGTGAAGCGACAGCACCAGACGTCTGCCGGCACCGGAGTTCGCGGCCGGCAGCGTGCCGTTGGGGGCTTGCCAGACGGGCAGTGGCAGGGCGACGCTGCCGTCGATGGGCGCGGCGGTCGCATTGGCGCCCGGCGTGATCTCGCGTGACTCGGTACCGTCTGAAGCGGTCCAGGTCACCGCATAGTGACGCGGTCCGGCAGTGGCCTCGGTGACCGTATGCACGAACAGCCCTCCCGCTGGGTCCAGGGGATCGGCGCCAGCCCTGAGCACCCAGCCCGCCGGGGTCCCCGGGGTGGCGTCGCGGCTGAAGGAAGCGGGGTCTTGCCACCAGTCGCGGGCGCTGTGCGGATCGATCTGCGCCGCCAGGCAGCGGGCCTGAGCGAGGGTGCCGGTGGAGATGGGCTCGCGGTGCGCATAGACCGACAGGGTCGCGCCCGCCGGCAACTCGGCTTCTCTCCAGGTGAGGAAGACCTGGCCATCGCGGTAGACGCCGGAGAGACCCGACACGGCCAGCGTGCCGCCGGGAGCCTCAGCCGCGGCCCAGCCGGCAGCCAGCAGGGAAAAGAGAGCCATGGCGTTGCCTGAGTTCATGGACGTGCAACCTCATCTTGGAGGGCCTGGCGTAACCTCCCCCACCTGAACGCGGCGGCGGGGTTCAGAAGATCGGCGGCGGCCACTGCGAGCGATAGGGCTCCGAACCGAAGGCCGGGACATCATCGAGCAGGTAGAACATGCCCGCCAGGCGCCAGCGGTGCCCGCGGCGCAGGTAGTCGAGGACGCCGCGCTGCAACGAGGTCTCCGCGGGCGCCGTGTCCAGGTTGATGGGGCCATGCCTCAGGAAGACAAACCACAACCCGTCCCACGGGGCGCTGGCGACGGGAAAGAGGAACAGGTTGCGCTGGAACTGGCAGAGGTTCGCCTCGGGCGGGAAGATCTCCAGCAGTTGCGGGCTGAAGATCCAGGAGGTACAGACCACCGCAAGAGGGAGTTCCCGCGGGAAATGGCGCGAGAAGAACGAGGCGGCCTCGGTCAACGAATGCCGGCAGGCTTCGGGGGTCATGGCGCCGCCTGAGGGGATATGCAACATCAGGCAGTGATCGCCGTGCCGCAGCGTACAGGCCCAGTCGGCCAGAGGCAGGACGACGCGCTGGCGCGTGCCACGGCCGTTCGGGTCAACCAGGAAGCCGCTGACCGAGGTGTCATCACGGGTGATGGCCGCCGTCCAGCCTTCGCCCTCGCGGTAATCCTTGGCGTCACGGTAGATCGTGCCGTCATCCGCAAAATGCGTTCCATCCGGGGCCAGGGCCACCACCTGACGCGAACCGCGGTGGCGATAGACTTCGAGACGGTAGGGGTTGGGTCCGAGCCAGTACTCGAGGCGTCCCAGGCGCACGTAGCGCTCTCGGGTGTAATGCCGCAGCCAACCCAGTTGCCCGAGGTAGATGCCGGTGCGGCCCTGATTACCCCGGCGATAGGTGTCCTGGCAGTAACGCGAAACCTGCTGCGCCGTCTGCCGCGTGACCGCTTCCGGGAATTTCCACTCGCGGTGGCGCTGCTGCATCAGGGGCACAAAGGCGAGCGCAATGAGGACATAAAACAGCCCGGCATCGTCGCCAAGCTGGGCGACGGGTTC
>CAIZKT010000425.1:0-7124 GCA_903933565.1 uncultured Victivallales bacterium
GGGGCGTTGGAGGGCGCCGCTGCGTCGGCGCCGCGGCGGCCACGCAGGGCCGCCCTCCAGGCGATCCGGCGCGTCCCGGCCGGATCGGAATCGGACCCGCGTCGGCAAGTCTCATTCCGGTAGGTCCGGCCACCCAGCCGGGGGCTGGGCTGATCCGCCGCGGCGGCCTGAACCCACGGCGCTGACCTGCGCCCTGGCCGCGGCCATGGACAGTTCGGCAAGGACCCCTATGGTATGAAAGGGTCTGGCAGACCGTGCCCGCGGCGCCGCCGAGGCACGGCAAGAACCCGCCCTGGCCCCACGGTAGAGGACGACGACACGTGGCAACAAACGCCCAAGGTGATGGCCTAGCCGCCCTGACCAAGTCTCCCCACCTCACCGAGCGCCTCTGGCAGGTGGTGCGCGCCAAACGCCGCTTCTTCGCGACCCGGGCTCTGCTTCTCGCCGGCCTGGCCAGCCTGCTGCTCGCGGCGGCGCTGATCGGCGCTGATGTCGCGCTCGCCTTTGGCCCCGCCGGACGCTGGCTGGCGTTCGCCCTGGTAGCGCTGTCCGCCCTGCTGGTGCTGACCGCGCGCCTGGTGCTGCCGTGGACGCATTACCGGGAACATGAAGCGGTCCGGGACCTCGAATCCGCCTGCGACGGGGTCGGACAACTCCTGCGCACCTCGGCTGAAATCGCCCGTGAAGGCGATGCGAAGGCCTTCTCCCCGGCCCTGTCTCAGGCCTTGATCCGCCAGGCGGAGGAGACTCTCGCTGCCGCCCCCATGGCCCGTGTCATCCCGTGGGCCACGTTGCGGCGCTGGGGACTCGCCCTGGCCGCCGTCGTGTTGGCATTGGCTCTCGCCATCCTGCTCTGGCCCGACTTCCGCCGCGGCGCGGTTCGCCTGGCGCTGCCCGCGGCCCAGGTCACCTTCACTCGTCTCGAGGTCGCCGTGAGTCCCATCTGCTTCGAACGCGGCCAGAGGATACTGGTCGAAGCCCGCCTCTCTGGCCGTCCGGTGGCCGGCGTCGGCATGGAGCTACGCCTGCCCGGCGCCGGCTGGACGCCGACGCCCATGACCCGGGCCGCGGACGGGGTCTGGTCGGCGCCTTTGACGGGCCATACCCAAAGCTTCGACATCCGCCTGCGTGCCGGGGATGCGCGCGCCCGCCGACGCCTCCGCTTCATCGACCCGCCGGTGGTGCAGAGCGCCACCGTGCAGGTGGAATTTCCGCCCTACATGCGTCTGCCGGCTTTCAACGGACCGCTCCAGGGCCTGCGCCTCGCCGAGGGCGCCAGGGCTTCCTTCACCTTCACCCTGAACCACCCCCTGACCCGCGCCGCGGTGGTCCTGCCGGGCGGGCAGCGCCAGGACCTCGACCCGACGACGGCCACCCTCACCTGGGCCTGGACCGTAACCCCCGGGCGGCATGCCCTCAGCCTCGCCGGAGAAGACGCCGAGCGCCTGCCGCTTAAGGCCTTCGGTTGGGAGGTACGCGGCGAGCCCGATCAGAGACCGCAGGTGACCCTCCTGGAGCCCGCCGAGGACCTCTCCTTGACGCCGATCGGCGAAATGCCCATCGTCGCCCGTATCCAGGATGACTTCGGCATCGCCCAGGCCGAGATTATCCTCACCGTGGACGGCAAGGAACGGCGCCTGCTCGGCCAGGAAACCCCCGAGGCCCCCCGGCAAATACGGCTCAACCACGACCTGCGCCTCGAAGACCTCAACCTCGCACCCGGCACTCCCGTACGCCTCCATGCCCGCGCCAAGGACCTCCGCCCCGAACGCCCCGGCTGGAGCGTCAGCGACATCCGGGTCATCACCATCCGACCCCTGAAGATCCTGCGCCGCCCAGGAGAACCCAAACCCCCCGATTCGGGACGGAAGCCTGACGAGTTGAAGCAGGACCTTGCCACTCTCCAGAAGGCGGTCGAGCGGCAGAAAGAGGCCATACAAGAGACCCTGCAGCGCCGCGAGGAGCAGCCCGAGTCGCGCCAGCCCATGCCTGAGATCGCCACCGCCGAACGCGCCCTGGCCCAGGTGCTCAATGACCTCGCCAAACGCGCCGAACCCAGCGCTCAACCCCCGCCCGCGGCAACCCCGGAGACGCCGCCCAACAACGCGTCGGCCCCACTTCTTAACCAGGCCGAGAAAGACCTGCAGGCGGCCGCTGAGGCCCTCACCAAGCCCGAGCTCACCGCGGCGTTGCAGCGCGAAGACCAGGCCCTGGCCGCCATGATGCAGGCACGTGACCTGCTCCAGCAGCAACTTGAAGAGCAACGCGCGGCCGCGGCCCAGCCGCCCAGTGCTGCCCAGGCAGCCCAGGCGCCACCCCCGCCGCCTGAAACCCTCGCCAACCTGGCTGAACGCGCCGAGGCCCTGGCCCGCGCCGAACAGGCTGTGCGCGCCACGATCGCGCCGCCGCCGCCGCCGGCAGCCCAGACCGCCGCCGCGTCTGCCACTCCGCCGCCCGCCACCCCGGCAGCCCAGGACCCCGCCGCGTCTGCCACTCCGCCGCCGAATCCACCCGCGGCCACACCCCAGGACCCCACCGCACCCGCACCCACACCCACACCCACACCGACAGCCCAGGACCCCGCCGCGGCGGTGGCCCAGGCCCAGGCGGCGCAACCGCAGCAGGCCGCCCTCCAGCAAGCCGAAGACCTCGCGGCCGACATCCGCCAAAACCCGCAGACTACCACCCTGGCCAGCCAGCGCATGGCCAGCGCCGCCGAGACCATGGAGAACGCCCTCCGCGAACTCCGCGCCGCGGACCCGCAGGCGGCAGCCCAGGACCTGGAGAAAGCGCAGGATCAGCTCGAAGACCTCGCGACCCACCTCCGTGGCCTCGACCCCACTCGCGCCGCGGAGACGCTCGAGCGTGGCGCTCGCCTGGCCGAAGACGCGGCCCGTCAGCTTCGCCCCCAGCCGCCCCCAGCCTCGGCTGCCACTCCGCCGCCGAACGGCGCCGCCCCGCCGCCCCCAGCCTCGGCAGCCGCCACCCCGCCGACGGCCCCCGACCCGCAGGCCTCCGAACAGGTCGCCCGCAACGCCGAGACCGTCGATGACTGGCTCAAGCGCCTCGCCACCGACCCCGCGAAAAGCCTCGAAGCAACCCGTAACCCCCTACGCGAACTGCGCCAGGAACTGCGTACCGACAACCTCGCCGACCAGGTCGCCCAAGCCGCCCAGGACCGCCAGGAAGGCCGTCCGGAACAGGCCCGTAAAGCCGAACAGGACGCCGCCGAACGCTTCCAAAAAATGGCCGAGAACCTCACTAAGGAACACCAGCGCCTCGTGCGGGCTCGCCTTGAACAGTTGGCGACCGCCGAGACTACGGCCAAAGCCCTGCAGAATGAGCTCAACCGCGCCGGGAAGCCGCCGCCCCCCAGTCCCAAGAACACCGCCGAGAAGCTGCGCGAGCTCGCCGGTCAACTCCAGGACCTCCGCGATACCCCCCTCGACCGTGCCGCCCGCGAGCTCCGCGAACAGCTGCCGCCGCCCAATCAGCCCGGACCACAGCCGCAAGGCCCCAAGATTCCGGACCGCATTCGACAGGAAACCCTCCCCGCTACCGTGACCCGGCTGCGGACGCTGATTGACGAGGTGGTGCAGCGCGAACTGCTCGTGGACCGCGACGCCCGCATCCCCGAGCAGTACAACGGCTTGGTCGAGAGCTACTTCAAGGCGCTCTCAGACGACCAGAAGTAGCCCCCTACACGTCCGCGGGTACCTCCGCCAGCAGCCGCACTGCCAGCTCGCGTCCGGTCAGCCCGGCGCTTTCCGCCTGGAAGGTCAGCAGCAACCGGTGTTCCAAGATCGCCGGAGCCGCCAGGCGCAGGTCCTCGAGGCGCACCAGGTACGAGCCATCCAGTGCCGCGCGGGCCTTGGCGGCCAGGATGAGGTGCTGCAGCGCCCGGGGCCCGGCGCCCCAGGCCAGCGCTTCCCGAATCCAGGCGGCCGCATCCGGCCCCGGCCGCGAGGCCCGCACCAGGCGCACCGCGTACCCCAGCAGATGCTCGGGCACCGGCAGCCGCCGCACGGCCTCCTGCAAGCGCCGCATGTCCGCCGCGCCCGGCACTGGCCGCGGCGCCAGCGCCTCGGCCCCCGTCGTCTGCCGCGCCATCGCCAGCTCCTCGGCGGCGGACGGATACTCGACCCGCACCAGCACCATGAAACGGTCCAACTGCGCCTCCGGCAGCGGATAGGTGCCCTCTTGCTCGATCGGATTCTGGGTCGCCAGGACGAAGAACGGCTCCGGCAGCGCGTAGGCCCGGCCCGCCACCGTCACCCGGTGCTCCTGCATCGCCTCCAGCAGCGCCGACTGCGTCTTCGGCGGCGCCCGGTTGATCTCGTCGGCCAGCACCAGGTTGGCGAACACCGGCCCGCGCACGAACTCGAGATGCCGCCGCCCCTGTTCATCCTCTTGCAGAATGTCGGTGCCCGTGATGTCGGATGGCATCAGGTCCGGCGTGAACTGAATCCGGCTGAAGCTCAGGGCCAGAGCCTGCGCCAGGGAGCGCACAATCAGCGTCTTGGCCAGCCCGGGCACCCCCACCAGCAACGCATGTCCGCCCGCAAACACCGCGGTCAGCAGCGTCTCGACGACCGCCTGCTGACCGTGAATGCAGCGAGCGATCTCGTGGCGGATGTCCCCGGCGACGCGCCGCAGGTCATCGAGATCGCGCACGAGGTCACGGCTGGCTACGCGGTCCGGCTGGTCCACGGGAACGCCCTCACTCGACCATGATGTCCTTGTGGCCGCCGCCGGCCGGGATCATGGGCAGCACGTGCTCCTGGTACTCCACATGCACATCGAGCAGGAAAGGCTCCTTGCTCGCTAGCATCTCCTTCAGCGCCGGCTCGAGTTCCGCCAGGGTCCACACATCCCGCCCCGGAATCATGTAGCCCTCGGCGATCGCCGGAAAGTTCGGATAGGGCCGATCCGTCTTGTCGCTGCTCAACACCGTGTTGCCACGGCGGCTGTGGTAGAAGCGGTCCTCCCACTGCGCCACCATGCCCAGGTGCTGGTTGTTGAGGATGATCATCTTCACGTCCACATCCTCACAATGCACCGTGCCCAGTTCCTGGATGTTCATCTGGAAACTGCCATCGCCGTCGATCAGCACCACCAGGTCCCCGGGACGGGCGATCTTGGCGCCGATAGCGGAGGGCAGTCCGAACCCCATGGTGCCCAGGCCTCCCGAGGTCAGCAACTGCCGCGGCCGTTCGAAGGTATAGAACTGGGCGGCCCACATCTGGTGCTGGCCCACCCCCGTCACGATGGTCGCCTTGCCTTCCGTCAGCCGACAGAGCGCCGCCACCACGGCCTGCGGCTGGATCTTGTCGCTCACGCGGTAGGCCAGCGGGTGTTCCGTCTTCCAACCCCGAATCTGCTCGTGCCAGGCCGCGTAGTCCTTGCGGATGGGGTTGGGGATCAACTTGCTCAGCAGATTGCGCGCATCGCAGACGATACCGATATCGGCGCGCTTGTTCTTGTTGATCTCCGAGGGATCGATGTCGGCATGCACGATGGTGGCATGCTGCGCAAAGGTCGCCACGTTGCCGGTCACCCGGTCATCGAAGCGCACCCCGATGCCGATCAGCAGGTCGCATTCGTTGAGGGCATAGCTGGCATAGTAGGTGCCGTGCATCCCGGGCCATTTCAGGCTCAGCGGGTGGCGCTCAGGAAAGGCGCCGACACCCATCAAGCTGGTCACCACCGGCAGGTTGTAGCTCTCAGCCACCTGCAGCAACTCCCGGTGAGCCTCGCTGATGATCACCCCGCCGCCCACGTACAGGCACGGCCGCTCCGCCACCGTAATCGCCTGCCGTACCCGCTCCACATCCGCGTCCGACGCCTCGCACGCCACCGCGTAGGAACGCAGACACGGCCCCTCGGGATAGGTCGGCACACAGAGCTTCTGCTGCACATCTTTCGGGATGTCCAGCACCACCGGCCCAGGCCGCCCGGAACCGGCCAGGTAGAACGCCTCCGCCATGACCCCAGGCAGATCCTGCGGGTCCAGCACCAGATAGCTGTGCTTCACGATCGGCCGCGTCATCCCGATAATGTCAATCTCCTGAAACGCATTCTTGCCGATGAAGCGCTGCGACACCTGGCCGGTGATCACCACCAACGGAATCGAATCCATGTACGCATCCGCGATCGCCGTCACCAGATTCGTCGCCCCCGGACCGCTGGTCGCCATGCACACCCCGGTGCGGCCCGTCGCCCGCGCATACCCCGCCGCCGCAAAGGCGCCGCCCTGCTCGTGCCGGGGCAGAATCACCCGCAATGAGGACTCACGCAAGGCCTGGTGCATCTCCATCGAGGCGCCGCCCGGATAGGCGAAAATCACCTCGACCCCGTGCTTCTCCAGGCAACGAACCACGATCTCGGCCCCCTTGATCCCCGTCGTGCCACGGGTCGCCTGGCCGGTTGCTGGTTTTGCTTCTGCCATGGGTCGGTTTCCTTTCCGCATCGTCATCTTCCGGTCTGCGCACCCCCTGACGTCGAGGTCGCCTATGCAAAAACGCCCTCGCCGTCATCTCGGCGGCGAGGGCGCTGTTTTTTCTCTTTGGGGATCCGGTCCTGACGCTTCCGACAAAACTGTCTCAGCAGGACGAGGCCCCGACAGCGACCGCCGCCGGGCTTCCTACAATGACAGCTTGAAGTCGAAAGAAGATCATGACTGAACCCATCGTAAACGGCGCCAAACCGGCGCACGGACCTTTAGTATACCGGCCGACCAGAACCTTGTCAAGACTGTGAAGCGGCTGGCAGCGGCTAGCAACGAGTGTCGCCAGCTTTCCGTCGGCGGCCGGCGGCCGACGGTTGGGTGAGTTGGAGACGCAAGTGATGCTCCGAGTCGGTGAGCTCGGGTCTGGGTTGCTGGGGGGTGTACGGCGGGATAGAGACAGGCAGGAGCGGCTGCGGAAGCTCTCGCCTACGTGGTATTGAAGCGGATTTGGATGGCTTCCGGCCTGAATTACCCCCTATGGGGTAGCTAGCCTGGATTATTCACCACCAAAAACACGAAGATCACCAAGATAATGCATGGCAAATGGTGGCACGATTCTCACCGTTTTACCTCTTCTTTAGGACCCTTCGATTCTACTACACTCGACTCTTGCACC
>CAIZKT010000426.1:0-3961 GCA_903933565.1 uncultured Victivallales bacterium
CCTGAGGTGTCACCACCTACGGAACTGACCTGCGCCCAGGGCCGGGATCGGAACTGCGGACGACGGTCCCAACCTCCCCAGGCACCCGGGGCATACGCCTCAGGCACGGCGGCTCTCAGGCGGCATGATCCGCGGTGGCATACAGCATCTCGTCTTCGTACTGACGGGCTACCTGCGAGGAGAACGCCGCCACGAGGTCGGCGTCACGAACGAAGAGCCTGCGGCCGCACAGTGCCTCGAAGGTGGACGATCCCCAGCCCCCGAAGCCGCGCCACCTCGTCAGCCATGACCGAGAACTGCTTCAGAATCACCCCGTCGTACATCATGATCCCGGAAAATAGCACCCGGCGCCTGGAGGGTCAAATATGCGGGGGAACACGGGCAGCCGACCCGAGCCGCCTCAGCTCTCCTCCAGGCCATAGGTGTGCAACTTGCGGTGCAGCGTCCGGCGGCTGATACCGAGGACCTTGGCCGCGGCAGTACGGTTGCCGCGCGTCTCGGTCAAGGCCCGCACGATGAGGTTCTTCTCATTGGTGTCGAGGTCCAGCGGCGCCGCGGCGGCGGGCGCGGTCTCGGAATTCTCCAACGCCACGGACACCGCGTTACGAATGTCCGAGGGCACATCCTTCAGCGTCAACGCCGAACCACGCGCCATCACCACCATGCGTTCGACGCAGTTGCGCAGTTCGCGCACATTTCCCGGCCACGGGTAGGCGCACAACACCTTCAGCGCCTCGCTGGTGAAGCCGCTGAGGACCTTGCCGTTCTCCACCGCCGACAATTCGACAAAGTGGTTGAGCAGCAGCGGCACATCGTCACCCCGCTCACGCAGAGGCGGAATGTGGATGTTCACCACGTTCAACCGGTAGTACAAATCCTCGCGAAAACGCCCCGCCTCCACGAGTTGACGCAAGTCCCGGTTGGTGGCAGCGATCAGGCGCACGTCCACCGCGATGGTTTCGCTGCCCCCGACGCGCTCGATGGTGTGCGATTCCAGCACGCGCAGAAGCTTGATCTGGGTCGAGGCATTGATCTCGCCGATCTCATCGAGAAACAACGAGCCGCCATCAGCCCGCTCAAAACGCCCAATCAGACGCTCGTGGGCGCTGGTGAACGCACCCTTTTCGTGCCCGAACAGCTCACTCTCGAGCAGGTTCTCGTTGAGCGAGGCGCAATGCACCACCACGAACGCCCCCTCCGCCCGGGCGCTCAGCCGGTGGATGGCGTGCGCAATCAACTCCTTGCCGGTGCCGCTCTCGCCCGTGATCAAGGCCGTCGAGCGCGCCGCCGCCACCTGGCGGGTCATCTCGCACACGTCCAGCATGGCTTTCGAGTTGCCGATGAGGCTGTCAAACCCAAAGCGCTGATCCAATTCCAGGCGCAAACGGCGGTTCTCCACCCGCAGGCGGCGAGACTCAAGCCCGCGGTCGATGACCATCTCCAGATTGTCCAGGTTCACCGGTTTGGTCAGGTAGTCATAGGCGCCCACCTTCATCGCATCCACCGCGGTCTGCAGCGTCCCGTAGGCCGTCAGCATCACCACCAACGGCGCGTTCTCACGGGCGGTCACCTCCCGGGTGAACGACATGCCATCGATGCCAGGCATGCGTAGATCGGTCAAAACCACGTCCACCGCCTGCTCGGCCAGCACCCGCAGACCGCGCGCGGCGTCCTCGGCCAGCAGAATGTCGTACTTGTGCGCGAAGGCCCGCCGGAGGCCCTCGCGGGTGTTCTTCTCGTCATCGATGATCAGGATTCTGGGCTTCGGTATACTCATGGCGCCTTCCAGGCAGGTGAGCTCGCCTCAACCGGGCTAACCTCGCCCGCAACCCAATGACACATGACAAAAACCGGGGGCATGCGGCCGACGTCATTCCCCGGCGCTGCCGACCGGCTCGGCGCGGCTCTGCAGCAGGCGCACTTGCCGTTCGCGCAGCGGCAGACTGATGATGAACACCGAACCTCTGCCCGCATCGCTCTCGATGGCCAGCTCGCCGCCGTGGCCACGCACGATGCGCTCGACGATCAGTAACCCAAGCCCAGTCCCCTCGGCCTTGGTCGTGTAGTAAGGAGCCAGGATGCGGGTCATCTCCGCCGCATTCATGCCCTGGCCGCTGTCGGCAAAGCGAATGTCCAGGAAGTCAGGCCGGATACTGCAGGTGATCTGGAGTTGCCCACCGCCCTGCATTGCCTGTGCCGCATTCTTGATCAGGTTGTAGAACGCCTGCTTGAGCTGGTCAGCATCGCCAAGCACCGACGGCAGCGCATCGGGAAAGACGGCCCGCACCTGAATGTCCCGATTCCCAATCTCCGGCTCCATGAACGCCAGCGTCTCTTCCAGCACCTGACGCACCTCCAGCGGCGAGAGCTTCGGAGGCTGCGGGCGCACCGCATGCAGAAAATTCGAGACGATGCCATCCAGACGTTCGACCTCGTGGGTCGCGACCTCCAGCAGCTCCTGCGCCTCCCGACGCACCGCCTCATCCTTGACCTCGAGCAGGCGCCGACCCAGTAGTTGCAGGTGGATGTTCAGGCTGTTCAGCGGGTTGCCCAGCTCGTGGGCCACCCCCGCCGCCAACATCGTGATCGCCTCCACCCGCCGCGACTCAACATGCTTCTCGGTGTCCTCGTGCGCCGCCGTGATGTCATGAAAAAGCAACGCGGCCAGCGGTATGGCGCTGTCGCTTCCCTGATTGTTCACGGGAACTACGTAGAAATTCAGAAAACGGTGCCGCGGGTAGAATACCTCAATCTCCTGCCGACTCACCCGCTGCCACTGCTCTGGGTCGGCGTTCAGCAACAGCCCCCAGTCCACTTCCCGCAAGTAGCGGTCGATACGCTGATTCCCAGCCTCCTCGCTGATCCCCAGCAACGCCTGCGCCGCCGTGTTCAGAAAGCGGATGCGCCGAGCCTTGTCGATGACCACGACCCCCTCACGAATCGTGTTGAAGATCGTCTCCAGAAAGCCCTTCTCGCGCACCAGCCGCAGAACGTAGGTCTGCACGCTGGCTGGATCCAAACGATCCATCCGCTCAATCAGACGATCCAAAAAACCCGTTGCGCTCTTCATCGCCTGCCACCCTCTCCACCCTGAAGCGGCCAGCCGTCATTCGGCCTAGGCCACAGGTCAGACCTGACCTGACGCTGCAGCTGCCGAAATCTACCCCCTCGTACCCCCAGAGGCAACACCGCCACCGCACGAAGTGAGCCATTCTGGCACGCTGCCACAGCTCTCTCGGACCCCCTAATGCCGCAGAAGCGGTGAAGAAATCGGAGGCGGAGGCGGTATCGGAATCATGCCTGGATGGTGACTACTCAGGGGCCCGGTTTGAACGTGGCGCATCCCCGTTTGGTGTACCGCCTTCAGGCGGAATCCCTCGTCTCGGAGACGGACCTCCGGCGCCCGAACCCGGCTGAAGCGGGTACTGCCAACCTGGCGACCCACCTCAGTAGTTACCCTGGATGAACCAGGTCAACAGGCTTGCGGACTACGGCGCGGGCTTTTCTTCACACCTTCTCAGGCAGGCGCCACCGAACCGGCCTTGGCCTTCGGCCAACGACCGGAGGCATTCGCCCGCCTGGCGACCTGCTCTGGCCGACCCGGCGGCGCCGCGGGTCGCGCTCTGCGACCGACGTTGTTCGCCAAACGTTGGTGTCACCCGGTGGGCTTGGAGGGCAAGCACGAGGACGGCTCTGCCAACCTGGCGTACCGCCGATACCCGTCCACCAACGCAAGGTCCGTTGCATGGAGCTTCCATGCCACCAGCAATGCTTGATACTTAGTGTCTTTTTCGTGTACACGAAATCGCTGATAAGCCATTATTTGCGTGTGCGAACGGCTATAACACGTTTCAAGTCTTTTAGTTGCGTGGGAACGGCACCGATAGAACGGCACCGAGTCCGCCCCGGCGGACGAAGGGCGTTGGAGGGCGCCGCTGCGTCGGCGCCGCGGCGGCCACGC
>CAIZKT010000427.1:0-11453 GCA_903933565.1 uncultured Victivallales bacterium
CTGCGTGGCCGCCGCGGCGCCGACGCAGCGGCGCCCTCCAACGCCCTTCGTCCGCCGCGGCGGACGAGGGGCGGAATGGGAAGCGCTTGGGGTCATACGAGGTTGCTGCAAGTCTCATACAAGCAAACCCCTACGGAGCTGACTTGCGCCCGTGGCCGTAGGTATCGTTGATGGGGCCGTTCGGCGCGGTCGGGCTCAGATTGGGTCCAGCGGGTAGAGCGGGCGTCTGATCTTCGTATAGGTGAAGGTGCTCAGGTCCGTCGACGAGAATCCCGGCGTTGCACTCAGGACATAGCTGTAGACGCTGGGTGGATAGGCGACGCGGAAGGCGAAGCCCCCTTTGCAGACGGTCAGGCGGTAGGTCTCCGGCCGGATGCCCATGGCCTGCGGCAGGTCGAGCGTGTTGGGTCCGACCGCGAGCGCATTCAGCAGCAGCGTGACCCCGCCGATCTCAAGCCGCGCCGAGGCGAAGGGCTGGCTCGCGTCCGAGAGGCGGCTGACTCTGCCGGTCAGCCGCAGCGGCGGTCCGTACAAGGGATGCGATTTCCCGCCGACGTCCAGCGTGATGGTAGCCCCCACGCCGGCGCTTACCGCCCGCGCCGCCGCCTCGGGATCCCAGAGCTGTACGAAGGCGGAGTCCACTCCTTGCCTGAGGATCTCGCCCAGCAGCGCGGTTCCGTCGCCTGGCGTGCCGGCGCCGATGTTGTCGCCGCCATCGGCGATGGCAACCGGCGGCTGGGCGGAACGCGCCGCCAAGCGTACCGCCTCACGGGCATCGGGCAGAGGCACCCAGTAGTCCTGGCGGTGCGCGAACAGCAGGGCTCCGAGTTCGTCGGCAGCGCCTTGCGCCAGGCCCCGGTCGGCGTCCGCGGTCACTACCACCCCGACCCCGACCTCGGGTACATCCTGCTGCATGAAGCCCTGGGCCGGACAGGCCAGCAGCACACCGGGGAGGGTGCGTTCCATCTCGGCGGCGCGCTCGTAGATCAGCCTCATGGGCAGATCCTGCGGCAGCACATTCAGCGGCGGCCCGATCAGGAGCGGCGGCTTGGCGAGCGCGGTGACCGGCCTGATCTCGCCGCGCAGCGCCCGCCACAGCACGTCGGCCACCTCCCGACCGCGCTCCGGCATATCGGTATGCGGATAGCAGCGGTAGACGCTGACGATGTCCGCCTGGCGAATCATGAGCGGGGTCAGGGTTGCATGCATGTCCAGGGTTACAGCGATGGGGATTCCGGGACCGACCAGGCGCCGGACCTGGGCGAGGATCACGCCCTCGCCATCGGCCTGACTCTCGGTCACCATGGCGCCGTGCAGGTCAAGGTACACGGCGTCTACGGCGGTCTTCTGCAGCGTCTCCAGCAGGCCGCCGACGATCTCGGCGAACGCCTCATCGGTCACCCTGCCCCCCGGCGGGGCCGCCGCATACACCGACCCCAGCAGCTCCACCGCATCACGGTGCCTCTCCATGGCTGCCACGAAACCGCCCAGGCAACCGGGCGCATCCGCCCGCACCACATCGGCCCCGTAGCGGGCGCCACGACGGAAGCTGCCCAGGTCGGTCAGGACCGGGTTGAAGGTATTGGTCTCGTGGGAAAAGCCGCCGACCAGGATCCTCTTCATCTGCGACTACTCCTGACTTCTGACACCCGCCGCCGGGTTCACAGCACGCCGTGCTTTTGGAAGGTCGCGACCACACTGGCTCCGGCCCGCAGTTCAGCGCGCACCGTGCTCTCGGCGTTCACCTTCTCCCAAGCCTTGGCCACGACGCGGTCCACGAGGTCCCGCGGCACCACGACCACGCCGTCCACATCGCCGAAGACCAGATCGCCCGGACACACTGGCACCCCGCCACAGACGATCGGGGTGTTGCGGCGCTTGCCATCCATGCGCCCGAGGGAGTCATAGGGCGTCAGCCCGGCGGCGAAGGTCGGGAAGTTCAGCGCCGTGATCTCCGCGTAGTCGCGAACCCCGCCATCGGTGATGACGCCGGCGGCCTGCCGGCCCACCGCGGCATTGCTCAGCAAGCCGCCCCAGAAGGCCGATAGCTCGCGCGCCTCGCACTGGGCCACCACCACCTGGCCCGGCTGGAGATCGTCGATCAACTCCATCTCAAGCTGAAAGGGCCGGGCCGGGACTGCGCTCACCGCTTCCAGGTGGATGGTGACGGCCTCGCCCCAGGTCTTCATGGTCGGCAGAAGTGGCCGGATGCGTGGATCCAGGCACTGCCGACGGACCCCCATGGCGTCCATGACATCCATGAGCACGGCACTGCCACACTGGGCGAGTTGATCATGGTAGCGGCGGTATTGCACAGGCGTTCTCCCGAAACCCCTACGGTCCCTGGTCACCACAGCGGCCGCCCGCGGCGTCCTGCCTTCAGCCCTGCGGAAAATGCTGCCTGACCCAGGCGAGAGCCTCGTCCGGGGTCTCGACCAGGTGTTCGAGACGGGCATCCTCGAGCGCCCGCAGCAGCGCTCCCATCTGCGGACCCGGGCGGTAGCCGGCCGCCAGCAAGTCATCCCCCCGCAACAGGGGTTTCAGCACCGGCGGCGTTGCCTGCTCTTTCTCGTAGGCCAACCGTACCTTCTCATACACATCGAGCTTACCGTGACTGCCCCCGCAGTCCAGCCGGTGCAGCTCCAGGTGATACGGAAACCCCTCGTCGCGCAGAAAGCGCCGCCGTTTGGCTTCCCGCATGTCGGGCACGTGCATGAAGTGCATGTGCTCTGCCACCAACTCCACCACCGGCCGACTCAGTTTCGTCGCCCGCCGTAGCCGCGTCAGAATAGCCTCGGCCAGCCTCGCCCCGACCGCGTCGTGGCCGTAGAAGCAGATGCGCTCACTCTCGGTCCGCGTCTCGGGTTTACCGACGTCATGCAACAGGGTGGCCCAGCCCAGAACCGCGCAATCATGAGCCTCCCCAGAAAGCCCCGGCGGGAGCTCCCGCGGCAACGCCTGCACCCGCGCATCCCAGGCCCCCAGCATCGCCAGCGTATGTGCCCACACGTCCCCCTCGGGATGAAACTCCGGCGGCTGCGTCACGCCCTGCAATCGAGCCACCTCGGGAAGCACCACCCGCAGCAGCCCGGTCACCTCCAAAAGCTCCATGCTGCGCCGCGCGGCGCCCTCCGTCAGCATCCGCGTCAACTCGTCCCCCAGGCGTTCCCCGGAGACCGAGGCGGCCAACGCCGCGAGCTCCTGCATCGCCGCCGCGGTCGCCGGGTCCAGGTCGAAACCGGTCCGGGCCGCAAAACGCACCGCCCGCAACAGCCGCAGGTGGTCCTCGCCAAAGCGCAGCCGTGGCTCGCCCACCGTCCGCACCCGCCGCCGCCGGATGTCGTCCACCCCGCCAACCCAGTCCAATAAGCGGCCCTCGAGCGGGTCATACATCAAGGCGTTGATGGTGAAATCCCGGCGGGCCACGTCTGCTTCCGGACCGGTGAAGACGACGTGGTCCGGCCGCCGACCGTCGGAGTACTCACCGTCGCCCCGGAACGTCGCCACCTCGTACGTCCCTTCCGCCAGCGCCACCAGCATCACGCCAAAAGCCTTCCCCACGGGAATGGTGCGCTCGAACAGGGTCGCAATCCGCTCTGGCGTCGCGTCGGTCGCGATGTCCCAGTCCTTGGCCGGACAGCCCAGCAACTGGTCTCGCACGCAGCCACCTACCAGGTACGCCCGCTGCCCGGCGTCACGCAGACGACGAATGACAGCCAGCGCGCCGACATCGCAGGTAAGGGTTGGGCTGGGGGGCATAGGATTCAGCAGTCGCCGGGCGCCGCAGTTCAGGGGCTGACGATCTGGTCGTACGCCGTCAGTGGCCGGTACCAAATGTTACGGAAACGCACCAGATCGCTGTGATCCTGCAGCTTCAGCGGCCCGCTCGGCGCATGCGGCTTGTACTCGGCCGTCTTGCGGTGCTGCGTGGGCCCCTGCAGTTCCTTCATCAGGTGCAGCAGTACGCCATTTTGAAACACCGTCAGATAGGCCGGCGAAACCAGCCGCTCCCCGGCAAAGCGCGGGCCGATCCAGACGATGTCGTAAGTCTGCCACTCGCCCGGCTTGCGACAGGCGTTGACCAGCGGCGGACATTGACCGTATATGGCCCCTGTCGTGCCGTCGGGGTAGGTCAGGTTATCGTAGCAATCCAGCACCTGAATCTCGTACTGACCCAGCAGGAAAACCCCGCTGTTGCCACGGCCTTGGCTAGTGCCCTTGACCACCTCCGGCTCGGCCCATTCGACGTGCAACTGACAGTCGCCAAACTCGGCCTTCGAGTGGATGTCGCCCTTGCCAGGAACGACCTCCATGTAGCCGTTCTCAGTCTTCCACTCGGCCGGGCCGTCCGTCTTGCTGAACCAGTTCGCCAGGTCGCGCCCATCAAATAGCACGATGGCGTCGGAAGGCGGCAGCCCGGCGACCGCCTGGGTGCTGCTGCTGCCCGGCAACACCACCCGGGGCTGCGGGCGCTTGCCGTCGTGAACCCGCCAGCAACTGCCCGGGATGATCGGCGTATCGTCATATCCCACATTCGGCTTGACCGTGTCTGCCATGCCCTGCACTCCTTCACGGAAAACTGCGTACTCGACCGCTTCTCGGTTCGTCCACCGACGCCCCATCGGCTATCGTAAGCACAGACGCCCTCATGTCAAGAAGCGGGCGGCTGAATGCACTCGACCGGAAAGGTGGATCATGGCTCGTCCGTATCGTATCTGCGTGATCAGCTTGGGCTGCCCAAAAAACCTGGTGGACGCCGAAGTCATGTGCGGCACCCTCGCCAGCGCCGGCTTTCAACTCACCGACGACCGCGATGCCGCCGACCTGCTGCTCATCAACACCTGCAGCTTCATCAAGGACGCCCGGACCGAGGCCGACGACGAAATCCTCCAGGCCCTGCGCTGGAAACGCCGCGGTCGCGGGCGCCGCAAAGTCGCCGTGGCCGGCTGCCTGCCCCAACGCGCCCCCGCCGAAACCGCCCAGGCCTACCCCGAGGTCGACCTCTTCCTCAGCCTCGATGACGTGCCGCGGGCGGCGCAGCTCGTGCGCGGACTCCGCGATGCCGATAACCCCGACCACGCCGCCCGCAATGTCCCCGCGGGCCTCCTCCCGACCTACCTCTACGACCACACCGCGCCGCGCCTCACCCTCACCCCCGCGTCCTATGCCTACGTCAAGATCGCCGAGGGCTGCGACCATCGCTGCGCCTACTGCAGCATCCCCGCTATCCGTGGTCGCCAGCGCAGTCGGCCGATCGCCTCGGTGCTCGAAGAGTGCCGTCAACTTCTGGGCCAGGGCGCCGGGGAACTCGACCTGATCGCCCAGGACACCAGCCGCTACGGCCTCGAC
Organism: uncultured Victivallales bacterium; assembly: GCA_903933565.1. GTDB lineage: Bacteria > Verrucomicrobiota > Lentisphaeria > Oligosphaerales > JAFGRS01 > CAILUI01. The sequence continues at coordinate 5,350 of CAIZKT010000427.1, forward strand.
CGGGACGATGGCGCCGGCCTCGGCGAACTCGTCCGCCAGATCGACACGCTGCCCGGCAAGTTCTGGGTCCGCCTGCTCTATACTCATCCCCGCTACGTCACCGAGCCTCTGATCGACGCGCTGGCCGCCAGCCCCCATGTCGTGCCGTATCTCGATATTCCCCTGCAGCACATCAGCGACCCCCTCCTCAAGGCCATGCGCCGAGGCTTGGGTGGCCGGGAAACGCGGCATCTCATGGAACGTCTGCGCGAACGCTGGCCGGGCGTCGCGGTCCGCACCACCTTCCTCGTCGGTTTCCCCGGCGAGACCGAGGCGGATTTCGAAGCGCTGCTGCACTACGTCAGCGAGTACCGCTTCGACCGCCTGGGCGTCTTCGCCTACTCCCCTGAGGCCGGCACCCCCGCCGCCGAGATCAGCGCGGGATGCGTGCCGCCGGCAACGGCCGCCGCCCGCCGCGATGCCCTCATGGCCCGGCAGCAAGGCATCGCCACCGAGACTAACCGCGCTCTCATCGGCCGTACCCTGAGCGTCATCGCCGACCGCGAAGAGCCCTCGGGCCGCTACCTCGGCCGCACCGCTGCCGATGCCCCCGACATCGATAACGTCGTCCACTTCCGCGGCCCCCGCGGCGGTATCGCTGGCCACTTCGCTCAGGTCCGCATCGATAAAGCCACCGCCTACGACCTCTCCGGCACCGCGGTGTGACCTCTGCCATGCCTGCTACCCGTGCCGTGGGCCCCCGTCCTTTCCGTCCTTGGCGACCACCTGGCTCACGCTGGCGCGACCGATGCCCGTCCTAACGCCTATGGGGCCAGGGCATTAAGCAAGCGCCGTCAGCTTCGGGGCCGAGCCCTCGTACGGCCGGTCGCTGCGCGCCTCTGATTCCGTCTGAGTCCAAGGCTGTTTTGTCTTCCGGCAACCGTGCTTGCTGGCCGACACGACGTGTGAAAGCGCGGCCGGGGGGCTGCGACGCTATCACACCCTCACGTTCTCACGCTCTCACAGGCAACCAGGCTGCCAACTTTGAAACAGCCCTGGTCCGAGTCCGCGGCCGGTTGACAAGCGCCACGCGCCGCAATACCTTCGCCGACATCCTGCGAGTAGCCGAACGGAGGCGCCGCCTGGCTGCAGTCCACCGAGGAGTCTGAAACATGGCATTCCGCCTGCCCACCACCCGCCGCCCGCGCCGGAGTCTCGCCGTCGTCACCGGCCTGCTGGCGGCCCTCGCCTGCAGGGCTGAGGTCAAGCTGCCGGCGGTCTTTGGCGACCGCATGGTGCTGCAGCGAGAGAGGGCCATTCCGGTGTGGGGCTGGGATGCGCCAGGCACCGCGGTGACGGTGAGGCTGGGCGAGGCCAGCGTCGTAACCACGGTCGGCAAGGATGGCCGTTGGCGTCTCGACCTCCCCGCCCTGCCGGCGGGCGGCCCGCTGACCCTGACCGTCACCGGCAGCTCAACCGCGACCTGCAAGGAGGTGTTGGTGGGGGACGTGTGGCTGTGTTCAGGACAATCGAACATGGAGTGGAGCCTGGGTGGCGCGGAGGGCGGCGACAAGGATGCCGCCGAGGCCGTCTTCCCCACCCTGAGGCTGCTGCAAGTCCCCAAGGTGGCCAGCCCCCTGCCACAGGATAACCTCGCAGCCGGCTGGAAGAATTGCACCCCGGACAACGCCCGCGGTTTCAGCGCGGTGGGGTACTACTTTGGCCGTGAACTGCTGCGTACACTGCACGTCCCCATCGGCCTGATCAACAGCAGTTGGGGCGGCACCCGCATCGAGCCCTGGACGCCGCCGGTCGGCTTTGCGGCCGTGCCCAAACTGGCGCCCCTGTTCGAGCAGGTGGCCTTAGCCAGCCCGACGAACGCAATCCATAAACAGCGCCTGGCCGCTCACCTCGATGAGGTCGAGACCTGGATGAAGGGCGCCCACGAAGCCCTCAGGCTGGAGCAGGTGCTGACGCCGCGCCCGGACTTCCCGCGCGAGTTGCTGCCCCTGCAAGGCAGCGGTGATCCCTGCGCCCTCTATAACGGCATGGTGCAGCCGCTGGCGCCGTTCGCCCTCCGCGGCGTCATCTGGTATCAAGGCGAGTCCAACCTGCGTGACGCCAGCCTATACTACTATAAGATGCAGGCGCTGGTCAAGGGCTGGCGCGCCGTCTGGCAGCAGGGCGACTTCCCCTTCTACTGGGTCCAGCTGGCGCCCTTTGTCTACGGGGGAAACAGTCCGCGACTGCTGCCGCAGATCTGGGAGGCGCAGGCCAAGGCCCTGGACCTGCCCAACACCGGCATGGCCGTCATCAACGACATCGGCAACCTGCAAGATATCCATCCCCGCAACAAGCGTGAGGTCGGCCGACGCCTCAGCCTCATCGCCCTGGCCAACACCTACGGCCGCACCGACACGCTCTGGTCTGGGCCCGTACTCAAGGACTGGAAGGCCGACGGCAACCGCGTCCGCCTCGCCTTCAGCCAGGTCGGCGACGGCCTGCGCAGCCGCGACGGCAAGGCGCTCAGCGGGTTTGAAATCGGTCGCCCGGACGGCCGTTTCGTGAAGGCGGAGGCCCGGATCGAGGGCACGGCTCAGATTGAGCTCACGGCAGCCGAGGTCGTGGCGCCCACCGGGGCGCGCTTCGCCTGGGACCAGAGTGCGCAGCCGAACCTGACCAACAGCGCCGACCTGCCCGCACGCTCCTTCCGCGTCGGCGACACCACCCCCCACAATGAACTGGAGGCCACCATCCCCCTCGCCAAAGGCTTCCAGACCGTCTACCGACTGGACCTCCCCGAAGCCCCCAACTACAGCGACAAACCCATTGTCTATGCCGTGGACAACGCCGAGGAGATCACGACGCCCATCGAGCGGATCGCCTATTGCCTCGAACTCCAGAAGGCCGGCGGACCGCTCGAATACGTCTTCGTCAGCATGGACGCCTTCACCCAGGAGGCCCGCAAGACGGGAGTGCCGACCGTGGCGTCGGGCGCTTTCTTTCAACAGGCAGTGAAAGGTCTGGCCATCGCCTCCAATGTCAAGGGAGTGCCCAGCGGCGAGGGCCTCGGTGACGGCGGCCTCGAATTCTGGCCCAGCAACTACGGCCCGCGCAACGCCCGGCCGGTGCCGGGGGCCTCCAACGAGGCCTACGATTTCGGCGATGGCGACGCCCAGCCCGGCGTCAAGGGCTACGGCAGCATGCAGGTCCACTTTCCAGCCGGCAAGCTGACCCTCCTGGCCTTCAACCGCTGGGGACCCGAGGGCGCCGCTGAGGCGGGCCTGGGGAACAGTCCGCAGGGCAATCCCGACTGGACCTTCACCGGCAACGCCGGGCAGTACACGCTGCGGCGGCTGACCGTGCTGGTCAGCCTCGACCAGTAGCTCTAGTGTGTCGTCCGCTTATTCCATGAACGTCCAACATCGAACGCTGAACATCGAACGTCGAATCACTGCGCGCACGGGGTGAGTGCCTGTCCTTCGATGTTGGACGTTGGACGTTCGATGTTCGACACCTCTCCTGCGCTCCATGAGCAGCGGCGCTCCCCCCGCAATGTTCCCCATTTCCAGTTGAAACCAGCCCTCGCCGTGGTAGGTTACCCCGTATTTTTTTGGGGCTGCCGACCATAGTATGCGCCCGCGACCGAGTCCTCCTCTGGCACCCGTGTCCCGGACCGCGGCCGGTCCACCCCCAGACATCCACGACGACGGGCATCCTGCCCGGGCGCGAAACCGTCGCCAGCGGCTGGCGTCGTTTCCGTTCGGCGACGCAGGCCGCCCCGGCGCAACCAGGAGAGCACCATGGCTGGTAAGATGGTCACGATCGACGGCAACACCGCGGCATCGCAGGTAGCCTACGCCTTCAGCGAGGTGGCGGCGATCTATCCGATTACCCCCTCGTCCGTGATGGGCGAGCTGGCCGACATCTGGGCCGCCAAGGGCCGTAAGAACATGTTCGGCAAGACGCTCTCGGTGATCGAGATGCAGTCTGAGGGCGGCGCCGCTGGCGCGGTACATGGCTCCCTCTCCGCCGGCGCTTTGACCACGACCTACACCGCCTCGCAGGGCCTGCTGCTGATGATCCCGAACATGTACAAGATCGCCGGCGAGATGCTGCCCACGGTCTTCCATGTCTCCGCCCGTTCCCTGGCCTGCCAGGCGTTGTCGATCTTCGGTGACCACGGCGACGTGATGAGTGTGCGCCAGACCGGCTTCGCCCTGCTGGCCAGTAATTCGGTGCAGGAAGTCATGGACCTGGCGGCGGTGGCGCATCTGGCCACCCTCGAGAGCCAGATCCCCTTCGTACACTTTTTCGACGGCTTCCGCACCTCGCACGAAGTGCAGAAGGTCGCCGAGATAGACGATGCCACCCTGCGCTCGCTGGTCAACCTGGCGGCGATCGAGACCTTCCGTAACCGCGCCATGAAGCCAGAGAAACCGCTGATCAAGGTTGCGGCGCAGAACCCCGACGTCTACTTCCAGGGCCGGGAGACGATCAACGCCTACTACGACGCCTGTCCGGCTATCGTGCAGGCCTGCATGGACCGCCTGGCGGCCGCAGTCGGGCGCCAGTACCACCTGGTGGACTACGTGGGTGCCCCGGGCGCGCAGAAGGTCGTCGTGGCCATGGGCTCGGGCTGCGAGACGATCGAGGAGACGGTGAAGTACCTCAACGCCCGCGGCGCCAAGCTCGGGCTGCTCAAGGTCCGTCTGTACCGGCCCTTCCCCACCGCGGCCTTCCTGGCGGCCCTGCCCGCAAGTGTCAAACAGATCGCCGTCCTCGACCGTACCAAGGAGCCTGGCGCCATCGGCGAACCGCTGTTCCAGGACGTGGTCACGGCGCTGCGCGGCACGCCTGCGGCGATCAAGGTCATCGGCGGGCGTTACGGCCTGGGCTCGAAGGAATTCACCCCGGCGATGGCGAGGGCGGTGTACGACCACCTGGACGGCAAGGCCTTCCACGGCTTCACCGTCGGCATCACCGACGATGTCACGCATCTCTCGCTGCCGGTCGCGGCCGACTTCGACTGCGAGCCCGCCAGCGTGGTGCGCTGCATGTTCTGGGGCCTGGGCTCGGACGGCACCGTCGGCGCCAACAAGGACTCCATTAAGATCATCGGCGACAACACCGATATGTTCGCCCAGGGCTACTTCGTCTACGACTCCAAGAAGTCCTACGGCATCACCGTCTCGCACCTACGCTTCGGCAAGGAGCCCATCCGCGCTCCGTACCTGATCGCCAAGGCCGACTTTGTGGCCTGCCACAACTCCGCCTACATCGGCCGCTATGACATGCTCAGTTGCATCAAGGACGACGGCGTCTTCCTGCTCAACTCCGAGTACCCCAGCGCCGAGGTCTTCAGCCACCTGACCCGCGAGATGCAGGAGACCATCCTCAAGCGCCGGATCAAGTTCTACAACATCGACGCGCTGAGCATCTCCGAGGAGGCCGGCCTGGGCAAACGCATCAACACGGTCATGCAGACCGCCTTCTTCATCATCTCCGGCGTCCTGCCGCCGAACCAGGCCGTCGAGCTGATCAAGGGCGCCATCAAGAAGACCTTCGGCAAGAAGGGCGATGACATCGTGAAGATGAACTGGGCCTGCGTGGACAGCACCGCCGCTGCCCTCCAGGAAGTCAAGGTGCCCGCGACCATCGCGGCCTCCTACACCCCGGCGCAGTTGATCCGGGACGACGCCAGCGCCTTCGCTCGGGACATCATCAAGCCCTCGATGCACCTGCTGGGGGACCAGATCCCGGTCTCCAAGATGAGCTTCGACGGCACCTTGCCCAGCGCCACCAGTTGCCTCGAGAAACGCGGTATCGCGCCGCGGGTGCCGCGCTGGCTCGCCGACAAGTGCATCCAGTGCAACATGTGCGCCTTCAGTTGCCCGCACGCCGTGATCCGCGCCAAGCAGATTGACCCGAAGCATCTCGCCAGCGCCCCGGCCAGCTTCAAGACCATCCTCTCCAAGACCAAGAATGAGCGCAGCCTGCAGTACAAGATTCAGATGTATGTCGAGGATTGCACCGGCTGCGGCGTCTGCGTCCAGACCTGCCCGGCCAAGGAGAAGGCTCTCGAGTTCCATACCCTCGACAGCGAGCGCGCGGCCGGCGAGCAG
>CAIZKT010000428.1:0-2452 GCA_903933565.1 uncultured Victivallales bacterium
ATGTTCGATGTTCGATGTTCTGTGTCATCCGTGCCCTCCGTGTCATCCGTGGTTAGCATTCCCGTGTTCTCTCCGCTTCAGAAACCCGGATTGACCACGGATGGCGCGGATTCCACGGAGGGTATGGCGAGTTCCAGCGTTTGGGTTGGGAGCCCCGCGGCCCACTTTCTTCGCAGCCGAGAACCCTGCCAAGACCGCAGCTATAGGCGTCTCTATAATCTGCAGGCGCAATTCCCCTCGGATTTCATCCTTCCGACAATTGGGTCATGCACCCCTGCCCGGCGCGGCGTTTGCATTGAGCCGATCGGTCTCCTAGAGTAGACGCCGCTCCCTGCTGGCCGCAGGGGACTTGCGCGTCGGCGCTGACGAATGATGCCGATAGCGCTCGGCGCCTGGGTGGGGCACGGCAAATCCAAGGGAAGGGATGAAACTGTGTTGAAGCCGCTACTAACCCGGTTGGCAGCACTCATCCGGGGCAACTCGCTGCCCTGTCTGGTCCTCTGCCGTAAGCCACTCATCCTGACCAGTTACTGGGAGGACTTCTTCCGCTCCAGGGAGCTCATCCTGCACACGTTCCGCCCGGAGTCCCGGCCGGTCTTTCTTTTCCAGTTCGGCTGGCACCGGGAAACGCCGGAACGCATTGCGGAGTTGGTCCGTGAGGTCCGGGCCTGCGCCGTGGACGCAGGCCGGGTCCGTTTCGTCTTCCTCTGCAATTCAGAAGTCGAGACGAGTCTGGTGCAGAACGCCGGTCTGGAAGGGCTCTACTGTCACCAGAATGCGTTTCTCGATGAACGGCGCTACCCCCTCCGCGCCCGGCCGAAGCGCTTCGATGCCATCTACATCGCCCGGATTACGCCCTTCAAACGCCACCCGTTGGCCAGCCAGATCCCGCACCTGAAGCTGATCGGTGGCTTCCACGCCCGCGAAAAGGCCTATGTCAATCAGACCATGCGGCTTCTGGAGCACGCCCGCTGGAAGCATGGCGTCCCCTCCAGCCGCATCTCCTGGGAGTGTGCCGAGGCGGCAACGGGGTTGTGCCTCTCTGCCGAGGAAGGTGGCATGTTCGTCAGTGCCGAGTACCTGTTGTCTGGCATACCCATCGTCACGACCGTAAACCTGGGCGGCCGTGCCGGGCTCTTTGATGAGCGCTACACCAGGACCGTCGTGGACACGCCGGAAGCGGTCCGCGAGGCGGTAGAGGAGCTGGCGGGCATGCGCTGTCGGCCCGAGGACATTCGCCAGGCGGTCATCGCCAAGATGGAGGTCCACCGGGATATCCTGCGCCAGCTCCTCGGTTCCCTGTATGCGGCGGAGGGCTGCAAATGGGATGGCATCAGCACTTGGCAGAAGCTCTTCGTGCATAAGCTGGGGATTCGCTGTTCGGTGGGTCTGCGGGACCAGTTCACGCGGGTGCTCAAACCCCACTGGCGCCTCTGAGAAGCCGCCGCGCCCCGCATTCCTTCACCCCCATGCTACCAAGTTTCTGCCGACGGCTCTGCGGCTGGTGGAGTGCGGCGGCAGAGACTCGCCGCAGCGAGTCGCCGACGCCGCTTTGGCTGACCCCTACAGCTCGGGCGACGCGCTCCAGCCAAAGCGGTGTCGCGGTCGCCTCTGGCGCCTTCTGCCACCGCACTCCATATCGCGACCGCGCCGGGGAACTTAGTCGCATTGGGCCGACCGCCCCCCCGCCGCGCTAGGCCGCCGCCGCCGCGGGCGCTGCCCGGCGCTCTGGGTTCACCAGGACGTACAGCACCGGTAGGACGACCAGGGTCAGCGCCAGCGAGGTGACCATGCCGCCGAAGATTACGGCCACCAGCGGCTTCTGAATCTCGCTGCCCGGCCCCGTCGAGAGTAGCATCGGCACCAGCCCCAGCAGCACCGCCAGCGAGGTCATCATCAGGGGGCGCACCCGCAACCGGCAGGCCTCCAGCACGGCCTCACGGACGCCCATACCGCCCGCCCGAAGCTGTTCGAAGAAGCTCACCAGAATCAGGCCGCTGGCCACGTCCGCGCCGAACAGCGGGATGAAGCCGATGGCTGCCGAGACACTCAGGTTGATCCCGAACAGGTAGAGAGCCAGGATGCCACCGACCATGGCCGAAGACAGGTTGGTCATCACCAGCAGTGCCGGCGTAATCGCCCCCAGAGAGCTGAACAGCAGGATGAAGATCAGCAGGATGGCGATGGGCACCACAATCATCAGGCGTGCCATGGCGCGCTGCTGGTTCTCGAACTGCCCGCCCCAGGACAGGCGATACCCGGTCGGCAAGCCCCGCTCGATAGCCGCCAGCTTCTCCTGGGCCTCGGCCACGAATGAGCCGATGTCCCGGCCGCGCACATTGCACTCCACCACCAGGCGGCGCATGGAGTCTTCCCGACTGATCTGCGCCGGCACCTGGACCTCGCACACCGTGGCCAGCTCCGAAAGCGGCACATTGTAGCCCGCCGGCGA
>CAIZKT010000429.1:0-4559 GCA_903933565.1 uncultured Victivallales bacterium
CGCTGTGACTGGAGTTCAGACGTGTGCTCTCCGATCTTTGCTTCCAAGCTCTTCAGGTGAGGGATCTCCGCGCCGTATGCGTAAACCGGCCTTTACGCTGATCGAACTGCTGGTCGTCATCGCCATCATTGCCATTCTGGCGGCCATGCTGCTGCCGGCCTTGGCGCAGGCCCGCGAGAAGGCGCGGCAATCGTCCTGCCAGAGCAACCAGAAGCAGATCATGCTCGGCACGATCATGTACATGGGTGACCACGACCAACGCTTCCCGACGTCGACGACGACGGCGGCGGGAGATGTCCGCGTCAGCACCGTGGCGTGCAGTATCGGCGGCAAGGGCTGGTGCGCGAACAAGAATGCTGCGGTTCCTGCCCCCGTCCAGAATGGTTTCGTCCACACTCGGGTGAACATTCACGTCAACGACTGGAACGTCTGGAGCTGTCCGAGTATGACGACACGGCCGAGCGCGGCTACGGCCGATTCCACCTCCTACATGTGTGCCCTGGTGACGAACAACAGGAGCTTGGCGGGCTACACCACCCTCGAGGGCCAGAGCGAATCCGCGGTCAAAGCCCCCCCTTCCCTGCTGCCCATCTGGCAGGATGCGATAGCCTGGACTGGCACCGGCTCCGGAATCGCGGACAGTTGTACCGCGGTCATCGCCACACCCCACGGGGTCAGTTCTGGCGGCAAGCTGATGACAGCCTATATGGATGGCCACGTCGAGGGGCTGGCCGCCGGGTACTGGCTCACGAATCTGCGTACCATCCCGCGGCCATGGTGATCCGGGCCGCAGGGCCGGGTGTTGAGCCGGTTTGAGGGGTAACACGGCGCTGCGTGTAGAGAAAACCGCTGGAGTCCGCGGCCGATGAGTATCCTGCGTCTGCTATTACGGTTGGTGCGTTTGCCTTTCGACCTGGTCTTCCTCACCGTCGACTTTGCGCGCTTGCTGGGCTACCACGCGATGGGCCTCTTCTGGTCGCTCACGGGCAACGAGCGACCGCCCTTTGGGCCCTGCACGCACAGTTCTCTGGTTGAGGTGGAGGGCGTCGAACTGTCACGCTGCCCCCTGGCGGGCAAGTACGGCAATTCTTTCCTGGCGCGTTTGCTCTGTGCGGGGCTGGCCGACGACGACACCGGCTCCGATATCGCGGCCTGTGGCTGCGAGAACACGCTGCGCTCGGGACTGCTTCGCACCGTGGCTACAGGCAGCCTGCTCCTTGTCGTCTGGGGCGTCATCCTGGGCTCGGCGGGCTACGTGCTGACCCTCCGCTACGGGAACCCGTTCAGCGCGGCCAACACTCAGACGCAAGCCGCGGCGGCAGCGGAGCCGTCGCTGACCTCGGAGCAACGCCAGGAACAGTCACGGGAGTGGGTCATCAAAGGGGAACAGAGCCTGCTGGCAGGCGATGCGGCGGGCGCCCGCCTGGCCCTGCAGAAAGCCACGGAACTCGACCGCAGCAGCGTCGCCGCCTTCACGACGCTCGGACGGGCCTGCGTCAAATTGGAGTTCTTTGGCGAGGCCCAACAGGCCTATGACCAGGCCCTGAAACTGACCCCCCGCGGTCTCGAGGTCTTGATCGAGACCGCCGCCCTGGCCCGCGACACCGGGAACCCGCAACGGGCTCTCGCCCTGGCCACCCAAGCGGCCGAACTTGCCCCGCAGTCCTTTGCTGCCAGCCTGGCGCTGGTGCGAGCCCAGCGGCAGACCCAGCATCTGGACGAAGCGGCCAAGACCGCGGCCCGCTTGTTGGCCCTGAAAGCTGACGACCCGCAGGCGTTTCAGGAAGCTGCCGCCGTCGCCTTTGCCCAAGGAGCACTCGACGAGGCGGAACGCGGCTACCGCCGCAGTATTGAGTTGGACGCCCAGTTCCTCGACCCGCGCCTCGGACTGGCATTGGTGCTCGGCCGACGCGGGGATACCGAAGGCGCCCGGCAACACCTCGAGGCTCTGATTTCCCAGTATCCCGCCGACCCCACGCCGAAGATCGAGATGGCGGAACTCCGTCTGCGCACCGGCGACATCACCGAGGCGATCCGACTCTACAGCGAGATCTGCCAGAAATTCCCCAACCGTTTCCATCTGCGGGCCCGGCAGGGCGAACTGCTGGGACTGAGCGGGCGCACCGATGAGGCCTACCGCGTCTTGCAGGCTCTGCTTAAGGACAGCCCAGGCGACGCCCTGGCCCGGCTGGTTCTGGCCGACCTGTTCTTGCGCCGCGGCCTCATCTCTCTGGCGGACGAGCATGTGACCCAGGCGCTGGCGCAACGCCCGGGTGATCCGCAGGCCTACCGCCTGCGGGCTCGGATCATGGTGGCGCAGGGGAGTATGGATGCCGCCATCCGCATGCTGCGCGTGCTCCTCGATGCCATGCCCCAGGACGCCGAGCTGCACGCACGCCTGGCCTATTGCCTCGAACAGAAAGGCGAGCTGGAAGAAGCCGAAACGGAGATCGGGCGGGCCATCCGCGGCCGTCCCGACATGGCCTCTCTCTACGTTCAGTACGCCCAACTGCTGGTCCGCGCCAAGCGCCTCAACGAGGCCGTGACCGCCTACCGCACCGCCCTCGAACGCGAACCACGCAACCCGTTGGTGCTGAATAACCTCGCCTTGACGATACTGGAGGCAGGCCAGCCTCCGGCCGAAGCGCTTGAACTGGCACAGAAGGCCCGCGACCTCGCGGCCAACAGCCCCCAGATCGCCGACACCCTGGCCTGGTGCCATTACGTGGTCGGCAACCCGCAGGCGGCGGAGCCGCTCAGCGCGGAAGCCCTGCGCAGCCTGGGAGACAACGCCACCGTGCGTTTCCACCGGGGCCTGATTCTGCAGGCATTAGGCCGGAAGGTGGACGCGGCCAGCGAGCTTGAAACCGCGGTTCGCCTCGGCCTGCCAAAGTCCCTGGCCAGTGAGGCCGAAACCGCTCTGGGCGCGCTCAAGAAGCCCTGACCGGCGGCCGCGCCAGGTGACGATTCTGGCGTCTGCAAGCGGAGGCCCGCCTCACGCCGGGATCCCGGACGGCGCCGTCCCGCTGCCGGGCGGATAGCGCCGGTAGACCTGCACCACCAGAACCACCGCCAGGAACAGGCAGAGCACGTCGGCCACCCCCTGCGCGGCGAACACCCCGGCCGCCCCAAAGAGCCAGGCCAGCGGGAAGAGCAGCGGGACCACCAGCAGGACATTCCGGCTGAGCGTCAGCCACATGGCCCGCCCACCCATGCCCATGCCCTGAAACATGAACACCGCCATCATCTGCGGCTCAACCAGAAAGAAGGTGCAGACGCGCAAACGCAACGCCAAGGGCCCGAGGCGCGCCAGCTCGGGGTCCTTGGTGAACGGCGACAGGATGGGAACCGCGAACACGCAGAGCAGCGTGCTGATCAGCAGCCCGCCAATACCCGTCCACAGCGCCGCGATGCGGTAGGCGCGCCACAGCCGCCGGTAGTCGCCGGAACCGAAGCAGTAACCGACCGTCGGAACCAGTGCCTGATTGACCCCGCCACCCAGACAGGAGACCATCAACATCATCACCCGCATCGACAGCCCATGCGCGGCCAACGCCGCCGGGCCAAACCCACCCAGAACCCCGTTGGTCAGCGACGCCACCACACTGCGCAAGACGCTGTCCGCCGCCGCCGGAGACCCCACCTGCGAGATGTCGGCCAAGACCCGCCAGCGCAGCCGAAAGTGCTGCAGCCGCAAGGTGTAACCGCTGCGGCGGCCATACAGATAGACCAGTGAGCACACCGCCCCGACCCCCTGTGAGATCACCGTCGCCAGGGCCGCGCCGGCAATGCCCAGATGCGGAAACGGCCCCCAACCGTAGATCAGAAAGGGGTCCAGGATGGCATTGAGTACCGCGCCCACCAACTGCAATAGCATGGGCACCAGCGTGTCCCCGGAGCCGCGGTAGAGCCCGCTGGAGGTCATGGTGAACAGCAGGAACGGAAAACCGCAGGCGACGATGGTAAGGTACGAGACCGAGGGCTCCAGGATCTCGGTCGTAGCACCGAACAAGAGCACGGCGGGGCGCGCCAGCGGCAGCAAGGCCAGGGCCAGCGCCCCGCCCAGCGCCACGGACAGCAGCAACGCATTACCGGCGGCGCAGTGCGCCTCTTCTAAACGTGCCGCCCCGAAGCGGCGAGCCGCCAGCGAGGTCACCCCGGCAGTCAAGCCCATTCCCATGGCCCCCGCAATCATCTGCAGGGGGAACAGCACCGTCAAGGCAGCGATGGCGTGTGTGCCTTCCGGCAGGCCCGCCACCCAGAAGGTATTCACGACGTTATAGAGCGACGCCACCAGCATCCCGACCATGCCGGGGATACTCATCCTGATCATCAGTGGCCCGAGCGGGGCCGTGCCCAACGCCGCAGTTTTCTGCTTCATCGCTCTCCATGCCACCGCCAACCAAGCGGACTTGGCACTATCGCACCGAATCCCCGCCACACAAGACTCGGCGGACAGTGCGCAGGGCGCAGGTCAGTTCCGTCGGGGTTTGCTGGTATGAGACTTGCAGCAACCTCGTATGACCCAAACCGCTTCCCATTCCGCCCCTCGTCCGCCA
>CAIZKT010000430.1:0-5059 GCA_903933565.1 uncultured Victivallales bacterium
GACAACGAAAAAGGGGCTGTTGTCCTGGACAGTGCCCTTCCTGCGGGATTTCCCAGCGGGGCCAATCCAAGTGACGCTGACCGACCTCGCCGCCGGCAAGCAAGACCGGGCAGCAGCGCAGTGAGACTCTACAGCGGTGTTCTGGTCGACGACCGACTGATCCTCAAACTGAGGCTGGTTCGCGGGACCCGCCGTCTGCAAGACCCCCAGAGACGGCGGAAGCCCCGGCTACACCCGAGCGGACCGCCGACTCCAGGCGGGATGCTGCTGGTGAGCCGAGGGTTCTGCAAGAGCCTCAATAGTACGGAGTGATAGCAACCGAGCCGGAGCGCTGAAGTATGAAGAACCTGGTTATTCTGCTGGTCATCGTGGCTGCACTGCTGTGTTCCCTTCTGCCTCTGACCGCCTACGCTGCCCGCAGAGCCTTGGAGACCCCCGAACAAGAGTGGGCCGAAGCGACCGTGTACTTTGCGGCTCGCACCCGTATGCGCCTGTCTCGCTTCGCCCCGGCCGCCGCCATCCTCCAGCTCGCTATCAAGGCCTGGCCCAAGAGCGAGCGGGTCGATGAGGCGTACTACTGGATCGCCTTCTGCTACGAGCACTCTCAGGCGAACGACCAGGCCATCGCCTGGTACAAGGCCTTCATGGAAAGATACCCAAATCACCCGTGGGCCGCCCAGGCCAAGCGCCGCCTCGACACCATCGAGGCGCAGAACCTCTGAGGCCGCAGGCTACTTGGGAGCGGCGCCAGGCTGGCAGCAGCTCAGGCCGGCGGCCGGGGCAAGCACGCCCATACTGCTGAGTTCGCCGCCGACGGTGACGAATGCAGGCGTCTGGTGAGTCGTCCGCTTGGAGACCCGTCTTCCGCCCAGAAGATGAAACTACCCCGGTCCGCGGGCGGGACCCGGGCTTCAAGGCATGAACCGGCACTTCAGCGTGGGACACTCTTCGGCAAGGAGTCTGGCCAGGCCAGGTCCGTTCAGGCTGGGCATAATGACGTCGGTGATGAGCAGGTGGACCCGACCTGAATGCACGCCAGCCAGGCGCAGCGCCTCTGCCGGGGTTGCCGCCGTCAGGACCGCGTAGCCAAGTTGCTCAAGGAACACTCGCGACGTGACCCGGACGGATCTTTCGTCCTCGGCCAGCAGGATCGTCTCCGTGCCACGAGGCAGTTCCGCCGCGATCAGGCTCGCCAGTCCTCACCATCCATCCCTTCGCGAGATTGGGGTCGAAGCACATGGGCATCATCACCAGGAAGCAACTCCCACCCCCAAGGTCCGATGTTGACTTGGAAGCGGGCTCACGTTGACCTGGGGCGCCTGGGCGTGTTCTGGCACACGCAGGGCAGCGGAAAGTCGTACTCGATGGCGTTCTTCGCCGAGAAGGTGCGCCGGGTCGTGCCCGGGAACTTCACCTTCCTGATGACGACCGACCGCGAAGACCTGGACGACCAGATCTGGCGGACCTTCATTGGCTGTGGCGTGACCGACGAGAAGACGCCCCGTGCTGCATCCGGGAGCAGACTGCGGGAAATCCTGCAGGGGAATCACCGCTTCGTCTTCAGCCTGATCCACAAGTTCAACCAGCCTGTCACCGAGCCCTACAGCCTGCGCGACGACATCATCGTCATTTCGGACGAGGCGCACCGCACACAGGGCGGCAAATTCGCGCGCAACATGCGCCTCGCACTGCCCAACGCCTCGTTCATCGGGTTTACGGGCACGCCTCTCTTCAAGCATGACGAACTGACCCGGCGGATCTTCGGTGACTACATCTCGCGCTATGACTTCAGGCGGTCCGAGGAGGACCAGTCCACGGTGAAACTGGTCTACGAGAGCCGGGGCGAGAAGCTGGGAATCGCCCGCCTGGACCTGAACGACCGCATCGCCGAGGCGGTCGAGAAGGCCGACCTGGACCCCGACCAGGTGACACTGCTGGAGAGGCTGCTCGGCAAGGACTACGAGGTCATCACGGCCGACGACCGCCTGGACAAGCTCGCGGATGACTTCGTCGAGCATTGCTCCACCCGCTGGCAGGCCGGCAAATCGATGCTGGTGTGCATCGACAAGGTCACCTGCGCCAGGATGCTCCAGCGCGTCGAGCCGCGTTGGCGGGCCAGGCTTGCCAAGCTCCAGGCGCTCATCCCCGGCAAGACGGCGGAGCTCGCGGTCGCCACGGACCCGGACCTCCGCGACCGACTCGTGAGAGAACTCAGGGCACTGTCCAACCAGACGCAGTGGATGGCGAGCACCATCATCGAGATCATCATCAGCGAGGCACAGAACGAAGTCCGGGACTTCCAGAAGTGGAGCTTCGACATCATTCCTCATCGCGTGGTGATGAAGTCCGGCTTCCAGACCCCGGATGGCAAGCGTGTACCCGTGGACGATGCCTTCAAGGACCCGGAGCATCCATTCCGTATAGCCATCGTCTGCGCGATGTGGCTGACCGGCTTCGATGTGGAGTGCCTAACCACGCTCTACATCGACAAGCCGATGCGGGCCCACAACCTGATGCAGGCCATCGCGCGGGCCAACCGAGTGTACCCCGGCAAGGACCTGCGGGGTCATCGTGGATTACAACGGCATGCTCAAGAGCCTGCGCGGAGCATTGGCTCAGTACGCCATGGGCGACGACGGCGATAGTGGTGGGGCCGGTGGCCTTGTGGCCCCGCTCGAGGACCTGGTCGCGGCCCTGCTGCAAGCCATCGAGGCGGCCGAGAAGCATCTCATCTCGCTGGGCTTCGATGCCGCTCGGCTCCACGGCGCCGCGGGGTTCGACCGCATTGAGGCCCTGCGTGACGCGGTGGATGCGGTATACACCTCAGACGAGGACAAGCGCCGCTTCGAGATCATGGCTCGGCTAGTGTTCATGCGCTTCCAGGCGCTGCTGATGGAACCCAGCGCTCTGGCCTATGCCGAGCGCCACGACAACATCGAGGCCATCTACAGGAAGCTGCAGGACCGACTCGACACAACCGACGTGACCGACGTGCTGAAAGAGCTGCACCGCATCGTGAACGAGGCCATCCGGGCGGCGCCCCCCGGGCACGGCCACGCCGAGGGGCTCAAGGTGGATCTGAGCCAGATCGATTTCGAGAAGCTTCGGCGGGAGTTTGCGGGCAAGGTCCGCCGCAAGCACGCCGCGCTGCAGGACATCCGTGATGTGATCGAGAAGAAGCTCGCACAGATGCTTGCCCGGAACCCGCTGCGGATGGACTACTACAAGAGGTACCAAGAGATCATTGCCGACTACAACCGAGAAAAAGACCGCGCGACGGTCGAGGCTACTTTCGCGCTACTGGCCGATTTCGCCAGCAGCCTTGATGCTGAGCAGCGACGCGCGGCCGAGGAAGGACTTACTGAAGACGAACTGGCGCTGTTCGACTTGTTGCTCAAGGAGAGGATCAGCAAGACCGACCGGGAGCGGCTGAAACAGGCGAGCCAGGCCCTGCTTTCCACGCTGCAAGGGCTACTGCGACCGATGCAGGGCTGGACGCAGAAGGCGGCGACTCAGGCCGAGGTCAGGATCTTCATTCTCGACACCCTGTGCCGGTCGCTCCCACAGCCGGCATTCAGCGAGACCGAGACCGAGGAGATAGCCTCCCGTATCTACGATTACGTCTGGCAGCGGAGCGAAAGCGGCCACGACCTGGCGGCATAGCGGGCATGAGGGCCAGGCTGCGGTGATCAGCATCAGCGTCATCACTCCAACTGACGTGCCTCCCTGCCGGCGGCTCGCCCGCCCAACTGAGGGCGAGCCGCATGACACAGCGCGGACAAGATATGACTCCCTGTCCCGCCGCTACGGTAGTCGCCCATTTCTTCCGCCTACGATCACCCTGCCCCGACAGTCATCCGCCAGACGACGCCTCTCTACAGTCGTTCCACGCCGACAGGACTGCAAGACCGCCGCAATGCAGAATGGGCGGCGGCGACAAGTCGTCCCTGATAGAGCGCTGGATTATGGTGGCAGTCCAGCGGCTGTTGAGAGGCGGGTATCACGCACGCGTTACGCACGAAACCATCGTGTGCTTATCGTTAGCGTATCGCCGGAAAAGCAGAGGGGCCAGTAGGTGACTACTGGCCCCTTTTAGCTTTGGAGTGGTGGAGCTGAGGGGATTCGAACCCCTGGCCTATACGTTGCGAACGTATCGCTCTAGCCAACTGAGCTACAGCCCCACGTGGTTTCCTGCGGACGGGGAATACTCTAGCCCGGTGCCTGACTGATGCAAGAGGGAAACGCCCAGATTTCGCCGAGTCAGTCCTTGCCGGACAGCCACTTCATGTACTGGAAGCGGCTGAACAGGTCGGTATCGGGGTTGCGGGCCTGGGACAGACGACCGCGCACGTCGCTGAGACGCTGGAAGGCATGGCGGTCCATCCACTGCTCCAAGTCGCCCAGCATGGCCTTGATGTGGGCCGGCTTGTACTGGAGGATCGCGGAGACCGTCTGCACGGCATCGGCGCCGGCCAGGATGCAGCGGGCCACGTCAGCGCCGGAATGCACGCCCCGCGAGGCGGCGAAGGAGGCATCGACCGCGCCGGAGAGCAGCGACACCCAACGCAGGGTGGGGCTCAGTTCCTCGGGCGTGCTGAAGCGACAACCGGGCACCACGGCCAGCTTCTCGAGGTCGATGGTGGGCATGTAGAAGCGGTTAAAGAGCACAAAACCATCGGCGCCGGCGGCGCGTAGGCGCCGCAGCAGGTCTGGCAGGCTGGAGCAGGTCTCCGGCAGCTTTACCGCGATGGGGATCCGCACCGCGGCTCGGGCGGTGCGGACGATGTCGACGTAACGGGCCTCGACGTCGGGACCGGTGAGATCGAACCAGGTCGGCAGGATGGCGGCGTTGAGCTCCAGCGCGTCGGCGCCGGCGGCTTCCACTTCGGCCGCGAATTCGCCCCACCACTCGGTCCGCACGCAGTTGATGCTGGCGATGATGGGGATACCGGCCTGGCGGCGCGCCTCGCGGATGAGGTCGAGGTAGGCCGCCGGGGCCAGGCGCAGGCCGATCTCGGCGGCGGCATACAGGTACGCCTCGCTGTGGGCCTGGCCATCC
>CAIZKT010000431.1:0-12665 GCA_903933565.1 uncultured Victivallales bacterium
GCGCCTCTCCAGTATCCCGTGGTGATGGGGTGGGCTCCACCGCCGCGCGCCTGAGGCCAGGCGCCTCTCCAGCATCCGCTGGAAATGCGGCGGGATCCGACGCGCGCCTGAGGCCAGGCGCCTCTCCAGAATCCAGTGGAGATGCGGTGGGCTCCACCGACGCGCGCCGCCGCTCAGACGGCACCCTTGCACCAGTCCAGGAAGGCGGGCTGGAACCAGGCCGCGGGCTCGGCAGTGAGGATCTCGAGAGTCACGTCCACCAAGGGCCGCGTGCGCAGGGCGCGCAGGGTCGCCGAGCCGATATGGCCATAGCGCAGCAGGCCGCGTTCGGCGAGTCGAGCCTCCATCTTCTCACTGTCGTAGAAGGGCCAGATGCCCTGCCGGTCCATCAGGGTCAGTCCATCGCGCAGCGCTTGCCGCCTGGCTTCGGGAGCTTGCCGGATGACACGTGCGGCATAGCGCGACTCGATGTAGTGCTTCATGGTGCAGACGCGCATAGTCACGCCGATGAAGCAGTAGAGCGCATCCCCCTGGTACAGGCGCCCCCAAGGGCTGGCATCGGCAAAGGCCTTGTAGTTCCAGGGCGAGGGGGATTCGCCCCCTTCCCCGTGCTGGGCGGTCAAGGCCGCGGCGCCGGGGCCAATGGCGCTGACCGAGTGGGAGAAGTGATTGCTGCGCAGGCTGCGCGGGTCGGTGCGCATGGCCTCGGAAAGAGCCCCGACGTAGGAGGGCGAGTTCTTGAGGTCGAAATCCTCTGGGCGCCGGGGTGGATCGGCGGGGCAGAACCAGAGGGTAGGCATGGCCACGGTGCCGCCGGGCGCCACGGCGTGGAGTGCCCCATCGATGACGGTGCTGGGGCCGTCCACGACGCGGCCCATGCTGCTGAGCGAGCCGTGGTAGAGGAGCAGGTCTCCGGCTCTCGCCCCCACGGACACGAAAGCACGGCTGACGTGCTCAGCGGTGACCTGGATCTCCGGATCGCCTTTTTCGGGTATCATCGCATCGTCTCCGTCAATCCTGTGGCACTGAGACTAGGAGCAGCACCGAGCGGACGTCCCCATTGGCCCGCGACTCGGACGAGTTTAGCGTGCCGGTGACGGGCGTCAAGGTGGCGCTGACCGGAACGCCACGGTACAGTCGGGCCCGGACGGCTGGGTCTGCCGCCGCAGGAACCCTCGGCTATGGCATCGCTGAAGCACCGCGTCACGTTCTACAACACCCTGGCCACGCTGGAAGAGGCGGGGGTGCCGCCGTTGCGCGGCTTGCAGCAGCGCATGCCAGGAGCCTTTCAGCGGGGGGCGCGAGAGCTGTTGGTGCGGTTGAAGCAGGGCCTGACGATCAGCCAGGCTATGGCGCGTGATCCGGGGTTGTTCTCGAGCCTTGAAGTGAGCCTGGTGCTGGTGGGCGAGACGACGGGACGGCGCGACGTCGTCTACGCGGCACTGCGGGACTGGTTCCAGTTGGTGGGGCGGCTGCGGGCGCGGGTCATTTCGGCGCTGCTCTATCCGGCGTTCGTGTATCATGCGGCCGCGCTGCTGATCCCTTTGATCTCGATCTTCGCCGAGGGGGCGAGCCTGCCAGAGGCGGCCACCCGAGCGGGGCTGATGCTGGCGGCGCCGTGGGTCTGCTGGTTGGCGGTGCGGGCCCTGGCGCCGGGGCTGGCCGGGGCTCCGGGGGTGGGGCGAATACTGCTGGCGGTACCGGTGCTGGGCGGGTTGCTTTTCCGGCTTGACTGTACCCGCTTCTTTACTGCCCTGGGGCTCTGCCTGCGCGCCGGGGTCGGCATGGCTGCGGGCGTCGAGATCGCGGCTGCGACCTGCCGGAACACCGCGATGCGGCAACGTTTTGCGGCGATAGCGCGGGTGATGGCAGCCGAGGGGTGCAGCTTTACGGTGGCCCTTGAGCGGGTACTGCTGGCGCTGGACCGAGACACGATGATCATGGAGCTGATGCGCACCGGCGAGGAAGCCGGCAAGACCGATGAAGCTGCCGAGCGGGTTGCGAAGGTGTGCCGTGAGGAGGCCGAAGCACGACTGAACCAGATTACCGTGCTTGCGCCGAACCTCGCCTATCTCTGCCTGGCGGCCTACATCGGCTATAAGATCGTGTCTTTCTACAGCCTGCACTACGCGCCGGTTATGCAGGAGCTGCTGGAGTGAGAACACCTGCGGCAGAGCCCCTCGGGAATCGTCTGGAGGCCCGCTCCCGGACCCCTGGAATCTACCTGCTGACCGTACGACTGCCGCAGGCAGCGTCGTGGCGCCAGGGCAACGCTCAGGCAGAGCTGCGAGCCGGTTGGTACGTCTACACAGGCAGTGCCATGGGGGGCCTCGCGGGTCGGCTGGGCCGGCATCTGCGGACATCAAGCGTGCGGCACTGGCACGTGGATCACCTCCTGAACGCAGGCCGGGTGGTGGATGTGCAGGCGCTTCCTGGTCATGAGCGGGCCGAGGAATGCCGGTTGGCGGCAAGGGTCCGCGCTTGGCGCGGTGCCGAACCGGTGCCGGGGTTTGGAGCGGGAGACTGCCGTTGCGGCTCGCACCTGTGTCGCTTCGACCGCCGTCCAGGAAGCTCAGCGCGCGCCGAGGCCGTGATCGAGCGCCTGCCGGGCTTGTTGGGGGCGCTGTCCGAGCTCTATGTGGACTACACGGCTCAGGGTCGTGATCCCTTCCGCACGCTGGTCACCTGTGCGCTGTCCCTGCGCACGCGCGATCCGGTCACTGCGGTCGCCGCCGAGCGGCTCTTGGCACGCTGGCAGAGCCCCGCGGATCTGGCGCAGGCGGCCGTGGGCGAAGTGGCGGACTGTATCCGTTCCGTGGGGATGTACCGCCAGAAGGCCCAGCGCCTGGTGGAATTGTCCGGTCAGCTCGAGGCGGAGCACGGCGGCAGAGTGCCAGACGACCTCGACAAACTGCTGGCCCTCTCCGGCGTTGGGCGTAAGACGGCGAACCTGGTGCTGTCGTTCGCCTTCCAGCGGGAGGCCATCTGCGTGGACACACATGTGCATCGTCTGTGCAACCGCTGGGGGCTGGTTCGCACCGCGACGCCGACGGCGACGGAGGCTGAGCTGGGCGCGGTGTTGCCGCGGGCGTACTGGGGACGTCTTAACCCCTATCTTGTGCAGCACGGTCAGCAGGTGTGCCTGCCCCGCCGACCACGATGCAGCCGCTGTCCGCTGGCCCTCGTCGGCTGTGGCTATGCCGCGCTCCGGGCCGAGCGTGGGTTGCTGGGCGGGATGCAGGGCGCGCCGCCGCACCCTTGCCTGGGAGATGAACTGCCGGCGGCCTGACCCTGGCCGCCGCGCTCCCCGGCCAGGGCGGCGTCGAGAGCCGAAGCGGCTTCGTGTGGAGTCAGGTTCCTGCAGGACCTCGAGGTCAGGGCTAAGGTTGGCGAGGCCCTGTAAAAGCCTCAAGCAGCACGGAGCGGCCCTTCCATGCATCAATACAGAGCGTTAGCACGGAGATAGCACGGGCGTGGACCCTTTCCAGGACACAGAGGTCGAGCAGGCAAGGCAGAACGGCGGCGTGGTGGCGCTCGGCGGCGGGCGGCGGGTGTTGCTGCCGCGGGTCTTCGGGTTCTGCGGCGGCGTGGTCCATGCGTTGGCGCAACTGCGGCGTTGCCTGGATGCGGCGACCGGGCGGCCGGTACGTCTCCTGGGGCCGGTGATTCACAACGACACGGTGAACGACCACTTTCGCCGACAGGGCGCGAGCATCATGGCCGAAGCGGACATTCCGGAGTTTCTGCGTCTGGGCAGCCGGGACGACATCGTGGTCATTCCCGCTTTCGGCCTGCCGATTGAGCTGGAACGGCTGGTGCGGCAGAAGTATCCGGTTGCTCAGATCGTCGACACGACCTGCCGCGACGTGCGGGCCGTCTGGAAGTTCATGGAGTCGCTGCCGGGTCAGGACTGGACCATTCTGGTGCATGGTAAAGCGGATCATCCCGAGACGAGGGCGACGTTGTCGCGGGCGCTGCTACGTGCCTCGCGAGTGGTGGTCGTGCCCACGGTGGCCTGGGGTGAGAGGGTGTGTCGGGCCGTGCGGAGTGGCTCCTGGGAGGATTATCCACTGGGCCTGGTCCATGAGGAAGGTGCCGCGCCGACGGCGGCCGGACCGGTGGCGCTGGTCAACCAGACCACCATGTTGCACGGCGAAACCTTGGCGCTGGGGGCGGGGGTCCAGGAGGCGTGCCTTCAGGCGGGTCGCCACGGTCGACTGGCGGATACGGTGTGCCGGGCCAGCCAGGATAGGCAGGATGCAGCCCTGGAGGTCTGCCGGCAGGCTCCAGACGTGGTGCTGGTGGTGGGCGGCTTCGGCAGCAGCAACACCGCACAGCTCTATCGCTTGGCGAGCGCCAGCGGTTCGGCCTACCTGGTGCAGGATGTCGCGGCGCTGGAAGTGGAGCGGATCAGGCACTGGGTCCCGGACTCAGGCCAGAGGTGCGCCAGCCCCTGGCTGCCAGAGGGCTGGACTACGGTAGGGATTCTCGCGGGTGCGTCGTGCCCGGCGACAGACATCGGCAACGTCATCCGCTGGTTTCAGCGGCACGAAGCGACAGCAGCAAAGGCCAAGGTGAAAGACGGGCGCGCTAGCAACGACCCGGGATGAACTCCCCCGCGAGGTAGACGGAAGAGTGGCGGGAGCGACGAGACTCGAACTCGCGACCTCCGACGTGACAGGCCGGCGCTCTAACCAATTGAGCTACGCCCCCGCAGTTTTCCGTTTTCAACAGAAGCGTTATCTTAGCGTGTAGCATGGGCATTTCAAGAAGTACGTACCGCAAAAAGCGGACCCCGGCCGTTGCGGGTGGGTTAGAGTAGTCCGGCAAGCAGCTCCCGCGACCGCAGGAATTTGAGCGTCGGGAAGGAAGGCACATCGTGAACGACTGGGCACCGGCGGTAAGGCTCTTGACCCGTTTCCGGTCAGAGGGGACGGGTACGTGGGGCGGGGGGGTCCTGCCATGGTTCGCGGCCGTGGGGGCAGGGACGGGACTGGCGGCGTGGATACTGGTGTGCGTGTGCGTGTGGTTCGGCGGGCTAAGCGCGGGCGCCGTGCTGGCGGCCCTGGTGGTGTTCGCCTTCGAGGGCTGGGTGACCGGGGGACGCCGCTACGGGGCGGCCGTGCGTCTTCTGGAGAGTCTTCCGGATGGCTCAGGCGGGCCGGAAACGAGTGCCTATGTGCGCTTGGCGGCATTTCAGGGGCTGATCGTGATGAAGCTCGTGTGCTACGGCGTGCTGGCCGCCACGGGCCATGGCGCCTGGCTGGTGGTGACGGGTACGGTGAGCGCGGCCGCCGCGGCGCATGGGCTCGGTGAGGAGCACTCGAGCGAAGCTGACGCGAGTGACCTCTGGCGAGAGTGGGGACATTGGATTGTGGCGTGTGCGGTCGCAGCTGTGGCTGGACGGCTGGCGAACTCGCTACTGCCAGCGCTGTTTTCGCTGCTGGTATGCCTGCTGCTGCCTGGTGTGCTGACCCCCCTGCTGGGCGCGGAGAGTCGAGAGCCGGGCTCGTTGGCCTGGTTGAGCCTCGCCGAGGCACTGGCGCTGGTGGTTCTCGGTATCGGTACGCTGGCCGCGTTGGCGACCTGACTATTTTCATGAGGTGCGAGGATGGCAGTCACGGTAAGATTCCGCATGCGTCCGGGTGATGAGGACTTGGCGCCAAACAAGGCGCATGCCGACGATGCCGCCTACGACCTGCGGGCGCGCGAAGACGCCGTGCTGCCGGCCGGGGCTGTCCGCCTGGTGCCCACGGGATTGTTCCTCGAATTGCCCAGTGCTCATGAGGCACAGGTCAGGCCGCGCAGTGGCTTGGCGCTGAAGCGATCGATCACGGTGCTGAACTCTCCTGGCACCATTGATGCGGGTTACCGGGGCGAGGTGGGAGTCATCCTCTTCAACGCTGGCGGCGAGGAATTCCGCCTCGCGCGGGGCGACCGGATTGCGCAGATGGTGATCCAGAAGCTGCCCGAGGTCGAGCTGGTGCAGGTGGACGAACTGACCCTGAGCAACCGCGGCGCCGGTGGCTTCGGGAGTACGGGCACGAAGTGAACTCGGCCCGTCCCTGGGGGCCGGTAGAGTAGGGTTGGTAGAGGCGCTGGCAGAGCCTGCCGAACGCCGCGCGCGGTTCGGCCCTTGTGCCGCGCCAGCGGCCGTGCCCGAGATCCCGGAACGAGACTTTCAGAGCTTGCCGAGGCGCTTTAACACCTGCAGAATGTCGTCGTCTGTGCCCCGCTGTTTGACCGCGCGCTTGGCCTCCCGCTCCAGGTTGACGTCGAGCTTCGGGAGATCGACGTACTGCTCGAGCGACTTGCGGACCTTCACTTGCGCATGCTGCTCATTGCGTTTGTTGAAGTCAGCCAGCAGTTCGGCCGGTTTGCGCGAATACAACAGCGCCACCGTGATGAACGGCTGCGTCCGCTCTGGATTCTCCACCACGCTGTACACCGGCGCCACATTCAGGTCGTTGAAGTACTGCAACACATCGTAGAATACGGTCGGGTCGCCACCTTCGGGGACCTCGACCAGGAAAAGAGCCTCGATCGGCGCCTCGGGCGCCAGCAACAAGGGGTTGATGTTGGCGTCCAACTGCTTCTCGAAGGGCTGCGCCGGGTCGTAATCGAAGTAGGTAAAGTGGTTAAAGTACGGCCGCGCGGTGAAAAGCCCGAAGTCCTCGGGGTCGATGTGACCATCCAGCAAGCGCAGCGTGTCATTCTTGTCGGGAATCGCCAGGAACACGCGCAAAGAATCGACGATCATGACGTTGAACGCTTCTTCAGAAAGCCGCGACTCGAACTTCACGCGGTTGCTGAACAGCAGGATGTTGCCGGTGTTGCCACTGTCGATCGCTTCCGACAGCGGGCCACGCAAGAAGTCGATGGTGTTGCGGACGAATTCGGCCGGCTCAAGCTCGGCGTACGGCAGGATCAGCCCGAACGAGGTTTTCTCGGCCTCGGGAATGCTCTCGCGACGCGCCAGATCCTGCAACAAGCCGGTGGTGATGCCATTGCCCGTACCGCCGCCAGTGCTGCTGAAGACCATGCTACCGCGGGCCATCTCCTGCAGGTCCCGGCGCACGGACAAGTAGGCGTCATGCCCGATCGCCGGATTCTTGCGTGAGCCGCGGAACTGGCCGTGCTGGTCGTGAACCACCGCCAGAACCCGCCGTCCCGCCACCGGGATCTTAGTCAATTCCGTCTCGGAGACATTGATGATCGTCGCCTCGGCGTCAAGCTTGCTGGCGACCTTGGTTCCCGCGCCGCCGATTCCGATAATCATGTCACGAGCCCTCCAGAAATGCCGATGGCCTGGGAGTGTACCTCTGACGGAGCACAAGCGCTTCAAGAGCCTTGGCACCGTGGCGGGTGATGTAGAGATTGCGGCGATTCCCTTCGCCGCGCAGGGAAACGAAGCGCAACGCGCCCAGCGCCTCGACCGCCGCTACGGCAGTCTGCTTGGTCCGGGTGATCGAACAGCGCTTGAGGTCGTCAAAACAGTTGGTGATGTTGTACTTGGCCTGGCGACCCTCAGACTGGGCCGCCCAATAGAGCACCAGGAAGTGGGCTTCCGAGAGGTTCGCAACCTGTTCTTCGAAAAGTTCTTCCTTCATGAGACTCCTGGCGCTGCATCGCCGACTTCGTACCTCACTATACTATAGTTCACCATTGATGCAACCGCTGCGCTGACGGGTCAGGCCGCAAGGCGGCTTCAAGCAAGAGAAGCCGGCTCGATCTGACAGGCATCTGCCGTGACTTCAGTTGCCTTTTCAGAAGCCCGCGACGCGCCCGGCGATCCTGAAGCAGCGTCGTCTTCAAGACTGAAGATAACCCCCAGCGCTAAAGAGAAGTAGACTATAAGCTAGTGCAGTAAGGTTAAGTAGTTTGAAGTACAGTACCGACTAGTAGCGTATACTGTAGTAGCGTAAGGTGAGAGGGATGGGCGTAACCACCAGCAGCACAGGGAAATGAGTACCTCACGGTGGATCCTACAGCCCGGGCTCACTTAGCCGCGCCGAGGCGTTCTGGGGTCCACAAGCGGCCACAGGTCGCGAAGGCGCCCGCAAGCCGAGGGCTCTGCGAGAGCTTCCGCGGTACATGGGGGTCTTGCAGAGACGGCGGGTACCGCGAACCCGCCCGAAACGGGCCGGGCATCGCGGGCTCCAGGGCCAGACGCGGGGTTCTGCACGCGCCTCTCCATAGTGGAAGGCGCGCGCCTGGGGTGGGGTGGCAAATCCGCGCCGGAGCGAGCTCCCCGGGCCATGGGGACCGATCCGCTTAGAGAAGCGCCTGGGTTGTGATCAAACCACGCTGTCGAGTTCCTCGGCCAGGAGGCGCCGCAGGTAGTCTCCGTAGTCGGAGCGCGGCGCCTTGGTGGCCAGGACGGTAAAGGCGTCCAGGCTGATAAAACCACGGCGGAAGGCGATCTCTTCGGGGCAGGAGATCTTGAAGCCCTGCCTGGCTTCTATAGCATGGATGAACATACTGGCGTCGAGCAGCGCCTGGGGAGTGCCCGTATCGAGCCAGGCGATGCCGCGACCGAGTCGCGTCACGCTGAGTCGGCCTTCCGTGAGGTAGCAACGGTTCAGGTCGGTGATCTCGAGTTCGCCCCTGTCCGAGGGTTTCAGGTTCTTGGTCTTGGGGACCACATCGGGGCCATAGAGATAAAGACCTGGGACCGCATAGTGGCTCTTGGGCTGCGCCGGCTTCTCCTCAAGGCTGAGGACGTGGCCGTCGCGGTCAAACTCGACCACGCCATAGCGTTCCGGGTCACTGACCGGATAGCCAAAAACGAGAGCCCCGCCGCGGAAATCGCGCACGATCTCATCCAGGTTAATGCGACCGTAGAAGAGGTTGTCGCCCAGGATCAGCGCGACGCTGTCACCGCCGATGAAACTTTCTGCCAGCAGGAAGGCTTGGGCAATGCCTTCAGGACGAGGCTGGATCTGGTAGGTCAGAGACAGGCCCCAGGCGCTGCCATCCCCGAGCAGATCGCGGAAGCGCGGCACGTCGCCGGGGGTGCTGATGATGAGGATGTCACGCAGGCCCGCCAGCATCAGCGTCGACAGCGGGTAGTAGATCATGGGCTTGTCGTAGACGGGCTGCAACTGCTTGCTGGCCACCTGGGTCATGGGGTAGAGGCGCGTGCCGGAGCCGCCGGCGAGGATGATGCCTTTCATGGGGGCCAAACCTCCATCGTGTTTCACGGCGTTCCGCAGGACGCCTGGGCGGTCAGGTACTCAGGCTGTATCGCGTTCTTCCGACCTGCCTCTGGCTCCCCAGACGGCCTAGGTCACCAGCCAGCGGTCGACCAGGTCACCGGCCGCCTCGGGCAGGATGCCAGCACTGCGGGCCAGCTCGAGGACGGTATAGCGTTCACGCACCTCGTGGGCATGGAGCACGGCGGCGATAAAGTGTTCACGGCTGACACCGATATCGGCCAGCCGGTGGGCAGCTCCAGCGCGCCGGAGGACCTCCTTGATGAGCTGGGGCGGCCGGTACAGTACCGAGAGGGCAGAACGGAGCTCCTCCCAGCGTCCCGGAGTCTGCCGGAGCAAGTGGGCGGCCTGCTCCTGGCGTTGCCGCTTGAGCGCATGCTTTTCCTCGACCACGTCGGCAAAGCGTTGCCAGAAGGCGGGGTCGGTGCGGGTGACCCCGGAGCGAATGGTGCGCGGGGTGTGTCCAAAGAGTTCCTCGTAGAGGGCAGCGCAGAAGATGGTAGCGACGCCGACCTGTCGGCCATGGAGGTCATGGTGGCTGCCGTCCCGCGCGGCCATCATATCGAGAGTGTGGCTGATGAGGTGTTCGCCGCCCGAGGCCGGCGACGAGGTCCCCGCCATCGTCATACTAA
Organism: uncultured Victivallales bacterium; assembly: GCA_903933565.1. GTDB lineage: Bacteria > Verrucomicrobiota > Lentisphaeria > Oligosphaerales > JAFGRS01 > CAILUI01. The sequence continues at coordinate 9,848 of CAIZKT010000431.1, forward strand.
ACCCGGTCAGGATGATCGCCTCGAAGAGGGCAGCGATACCGGCAGTCGTGCGCGCCGCGATCTGCTCTGGAGCCGCCATATAAGCGGGCTCGATATCACGGATCAGGTCGGCGCAGACCGGGCAGTAGTACTCGTTGAAGAGGATTCGGTTGAGCATCCAGTCGGCCGTGCTCACGGGTTTGGCCAGGACATCACCCAGGCCAGCGGCCGTCATCTCAGCCGGGGCCGCTTGCAGGATCTGCGGGGTGGTCACCACCGCCACCGCTTCGCGCCCGTGGAGGAGGCACTTTACGCCCTTGACGGTGGGCGCGATGTTGGCCGAGGTATAGCCGTTCATGCTAGCGGCGGTAGGGACCACCACGTAGGGGCGTCCCGCGTCGGCCGCGATCCACTTCACCAAGTCATTCACCACCCCAGCGCCGACGGCCACAAGCAGGCCCTTGGCGGGGAGGCGGGGACGCAGGGCGTCGCGGGTCAGATCGTCACAGATCGGATCGCCGCCGCCGACCGGGTCCGGGATCAGCACTTCGGTAGGCTCGACGCCGGCGCTGGCGAAGGCATTGAGTACGGCGGTTCCCGCCACGGCGCGAGTGCGGGCATCATGGACGACGATAGCCTGGCGGTCAAGGCCCAGTCTGACAATCAGGTCGGGCAGGTCGCCGATGGCTGTCGGCGCCAGCCTCACCTCGCGGACTCCGACCTGATGGCGTCGGCCACAGGCGGAGCAGTCCATCGCGGTGCCCACATACTGCGCTACGGTCTTCATGTCTCCAGTCCATCCTGAGCCGCCCGTGGTCTCTCGTCCAGGCCACGGTGCGGCTGGCAAACCCGTAGCCGCCCGCTACTGTTACCCCGAAACGGCCGACTGCCAGTCGTGCTGCCTCAGCCCGGAGTAAGACCATGAAACGCCTGTCCGTGCTCGCTGTCTGTTTGTGTCTGTGGATGACCAGCGTGGCCTGGATCGACTACGAAGACAAGGTGGTTCGGAAGGAGCCGGTCTTCGGCAAGGAGTTCCAGGGGTTCGCGCTGCTCTTGAGCACGGAGAGGGTGGAGTTCGAGCAGGAGAGCCGCGAGCTTATCCAGGTGGTGCTGCGCAACAGCACGGACGCCTTGAGCGTGGTGCCGGAGCCAGGCGGAAAACGCGACTGTGGCCTGCTGATCATCCTGGCGGACAAGGGCGGCGGCACCAGCCTGGTCTCGCAGAATCTGCTGAACCCGGAGCAGCCGTTATGGTCCGGCAAGGTGACCGCCAAGGCGAGTACGGAACTGGCCAGCATCGCCTTTGACGATCTGGCCTTGGCGTCCTTCAGCGAGTACGAGAATGGCCTGCCGTCCGTCAAGCCTGAGGTGCGCCGGGTCACGGGCGCCAGCCTGACGCCGCAGCTCTTCGTGGTGCGAGCCATTCTCTATGGTGCGGCGCCGGGGAAGCGGCCGGACTTCGCGGTGGCGTCGGACCCCTGGCCAGTGCTGCTGCGCGCCAAGGACGGCAAGCGCATGGCCGAGGCCGAGCGGCAAGCCAAGATGAAGCAGTGGTTGGCGAAGATGTCCGAGGGGGCCTATGGCGGCATCGGGGTATCCTCGCAACTGGCCGCCTTGGGCGATGCGGCTGTCGACCCACTGCTGATCATGGCGGAGAAGCAGGATCCCGCCAAGGAAGCGGTGCGAGAGAGCCGGATCTGGGCCATTGTGACGCTCTGCAACACCGGCAGTCCGCGGGCCGAGGGGTATATCCTGGGCAAGCTGCGCGACCCCGTGGAATTTGGCGATCTGTCCTTTCTAGCCTGGCACAGCCAGGCTCTCCGCAGCCGTCGGGTGACCGCCGCGCTCCGGCAACTGGCCGAAGACGCGGCCTGCAATCGGCCCATGCCCTGGGAAGCCAAGCATGGTCCCGAGAGCCGGGGACACGGTCGCGAAATGCTCGAGTATGTGTTCAAGCACTTTGGCGGAATCAATGAGTCCATCACCGATGCCACGGCCGCCGGACTGGTCACCCTGGGGGATGAGAAGCTGCTCGCCTTCGGTCTGGTGGCCTGGAAGCCCAGTTCCGGGCAGAAGGCCATCAGCACCCTTACCCCACTGTGCAGCGGCAAGGGGCCGGTCCACAGCAACGTCAAGAAGGCGATCTTAGCCTGTCTGGCCCAGGCCGCGGCTGCCGAGGGGTTCCCAGCCTATGATCGCGAGGTGGACGTCAGCCGCCAGTGGCTGACGGGCTGTTCCTGGCTGCAGGCGCGAAAGCACCTGGACAGTGCCGCGCTGACCGCTGCGCTGCGCTGGTTAGCGCTTGAGGTGCCGCGGGATCAGGAGGCTTTGCAGGCGGAGCTGATTGCGGCGCTGAGTGGGGTAGCCGGGCCAGGCTTTCCGGTGCGGGGCACCCAGCCACGCTTGCCGGATGACTGGGTCGCGACCTGGCGCTGGGCTCTGCAAACCTCCGGGCTCCCGACGCCGGCTGCTATCAGCTTCTGCACCCGCATGATGCGAACCCGCGACGAACTCCCGGATGCCGTCCGCCTGGGCCTGCTGCAAGAACTCAAGCGACTCATCGGCGCTGAATTCCCCCTCGCCGATGGCAAGGTTGACCTGGAGCAATCCTGGCCCGAATGTGGCAACTGGCTGATCCAGAAGGGCTACTTCAAGAAGAAGGGCGAGTAGCCCCGCGCTTCTCCAAGCCTGAAGGGCTGGCATTCGCCAGCGCAGGGGGGCGCAGGTCAGTTCCGTAGGTGGTGACTACTCAGGTCCTGGGGTTCAGGAAACGGCGAGACGGCGAGACGGGGAAACGGCGACTGGAGGAGACGGACAGGGAGACTGGCGGAGAGGAAAA
>CAIZKT010000432.1:0-7006 GCA_903933565.1 uncultured Victivallales bacterium
AAGCGCCTTGAGTCATACGAGGTTGCTGCAAGTCTCATACAAGGGTTCAGCCCATCCCGTGGTTGTGGCCGGACCTACCGGAATGAGACGTCAGAGCCAGGACGCGCCAGGCACGGTATCGAGGCTTTAGCCGGTAGGGAGGGCACAGCATGGAAGACGACCGCAAACCGGTCCTGCAGGTGTTCTTCGAGTGCAGCCAGGAGTTGGCCTCGGTACCCCTGGTCGCTTTCAACTTCTACGACCAGATCAGCCGCGCCTGCCCCGTGCTGCTGGTGACCTCGGAGCGCAACGCGCCGGCCCTGGAGAAGGTCCGTGGGGACCGCCCCGTGACCTACATCACCGAATCTGGCCCGCTGCAGTCCTACTTCAGGCTGGTCAAACGGCTCACCACCCGCGGCGCGGTCAACTCCGTGGGTGGCAGCGTGAACTGGCCCCTGCGGCACGTCCTCAGCTACCCCGTCTATGCCGAGTTCAGCCGCCGCGTGCGGCGCCAGTTCGGGGAGCGCGTCCGTGCCGGCGAGTTCTCGGCGGTCCATGCGATGACGCCGATGATGCCCCGCTACCCCGTCTCCCTGGCCCGAGCCTGCACCGGCCGCACCACCCCCTTCATCCTGGGGCCGGTCAACGGCGGGGTCCCGTTCCCCCCGGGGTTCAAGGCCATCGCCCGCAAGGAGTACGCCGCGTTCAACCTCTTCCGCGGGCTCTGCCGACTGCTGCCGGGCTACACTGCGACCTACCGGGGCGCGGATCGGGTGCTGGCGGGGTCGCAGTACACCTTGACGATGCTGCGGGAGACGCTGCAACTGGCGGACCGGCGCCTTCTCCTCTTTCCGGAAAATGGGGTCGATCCATCGTTTTACGTCGACGCGCCGGCCCCCCTGGAGCCGAACGAACCCCTGCGGCTGCTCTTCGTGGGCAGGCTGGTGCCGTACAAGGGCGCCGACATGCTCCTGGCCGCGCTCTCCCTGCTCCCCGCCGACCTACGCTCACGCCTGTGCTTGACGATCGTCGGTGACGGCTCCGAGCGCGGCGCCCTGGAGGAACAGGCCCGGGCCCTGGGGCCGGAGTGCCCGGTCTCGTTTACGGGCTGGCTGCCGCAGCTGGAGACGGCCCGGTACTACCGCAGCTCGCACCTCTTCTGCTTTCCCTCCATCCGCGAGTTTGGGGGAACGGTCGTGCTCGAAGCCATGGCCGCGGCCGTGCCGTCCCTGGTGGTCGACCACGGCGGCATCGGCGAATACGTCACCGCGGCGAGCGGGGTCAAGATCGCCCCCCGCTCGCGCCAATACATCGTTAGTGAGCTGGCCTCCCAGATCGGCGCTCTGGCCCGCAACCCGGAAAAACGCGCCCGCATGGCCGTCGCCGCTCTGGCCCGCGGCCGCGAGTTCGCCTGGCCAGAACGAGCGCGCCAGATGATCGCACTGTACGCCGAAACCCGCGCGGAACGGCAACCCTAGCATGCGTTTCACCGGCCTCTCGCCGGACGCCGGGCGCAGGTCAGTTCCGTGGGTGACCAAGGCAGCAAACCCAGTCTCCCCCAACGGGGTTGGGGCAGGGTGCCAAGACGCAACCCCGTTGGGGTAGGAGGCCCTTACCCCATGTGACCCAGGGTAGCGGCACCCTGACCACAACCCTGGGCTCTGAGCCACAGCCCCGTTGGGGCAGGGACATGCACCTGAGTTGTAACCTGAGTCGTTACGGCTGCGGAATGACACCCTGCTGACGCGGCCGGGTTCGTGTCGGCGGCCGGGCTCGGTATGTTATGGGCGCGTGGATCAGCGGCGGCCTGCCGGGCAGCGGTTGCGAGGGGGCCGGACGAGCGCGCGGGACAGGGAGTCTGAGCTATGGAACGCACTCTTCGCGTCGGCGTGATCGGTGGTGGGATGTTCTTCGATGACATCATCGGTCCCGCGCTGCACGATTTTCAGCGTGGCGGCTTTGCCGGGGCGCTGGGCAGCCTTGGCATGAGCCACTACGCGCCGCGGGTGGCGGACATTCGCATCGAGTTTGCCGCCATCGGCACGCGCTCGGCCAAGCGCGGCAGCGCCGATCTTATCCGGGGCGCGTTCCTGGACGAGTTTCCGACGGCCGAGCTCAAGGCTTACTACGGCGAGACGGTGTGGGAAGAGATGATCGCCAAGGAGCGCCTCGATGTGCTGTTGGTGGCCAGTCCTGACCACCTGCACACGCAGCCCATCCTGGACGCGCTGGCGGCCGGCCTGCATGTGATCGCCGAGAAACCGCTCTGCCTGAAGACCAGCGAAGCGGACCGCATCATCGAGGCCGCGGCACGTGCCGGGCGGATCGTGGCGGCCGACATGCACAAGCGCTACGACCCCTTCATTCGCGAGATGATGACGCGCAGCCTGCCGCTCTACAACCGCATCTACCGGGTGCGGGCGGTCCTCGAGGAGCCTTTGCAGGTGGCCACGGAGGTCTTCCAGTGGGTGGAGCAATCCAACCCCTTCGCCTACGTCGGCTGCCACTGGCTGGATGTGGTCGGCCACTACATGGGCGTCAAGCCCCGGGCTCTCTACGCCACCGGCGAACGCATGTTGTTGGAGAACTGGGACCGCTACGTCCGCGAGATCGCCATCCTGAAGCAGAAGGACCTGGCCAGCTTCAGTCGCCATGACGCCATCCACGCCTGGGACTCGATGAACGTCAACATCACCTACGACAACGGCATGCGCGGCGACTACAACAACGCCTGGATCAACCCGGCCGAGTTCGAGGGCGCGGTGAACCAGGAGCTGGAGGTCTACGGCGTGCTGGGGCGCGGCTTCGTGGACCAGCAGGACCGCGGCTTTCGCGAGAGCATCACGGGCGACGGGACACGCACCCGCAACCCGATCTTTGGCGGCCGCATCCGGCACATGGGCAAGCACACGGAGTTGTTCGGCTACGGCAAGGCCTCGCTCGCGGCCGGGCTGCTGGCCATTGCCCGGGTGCAGTTCCTGGGGGAGAGCCTCGCCGACCTGGGCACGACCTACCCCGATGCCGCCAGCCAGCACTCGATCACCCAGATCATCGAGGCGGCCACCGCCGTCGCCGAGCTGAACCACCTCTACCTCACCGAACGCGGCGCGGCGCCCGTGACGGCCACCTTCACCGAGGACAGCACCACCCTGATCGATCCCTTCGGCGGCAACCGTGAGCTCTACCGGCGCCAGCGCGTTGGATGACCTGCCACACCATGATATCAGCGCGCCGACTACTGCCTTTTCTGAGATGGTTTCCGCTGGACGCGGCGACGCTGCGGGCCGACTTTCTGGCTGGGGTAACGGTGTCGTTACTGCTGATTCCGCAGGCCATGGCCTACGCCCAACTGGCCGGTCTGCCACCGCACTACGGGCTCTATACGGCGTTTTTGCCCACGATTGTGGCGGCGCTGTTCGGCTGGTGCAGCCAACTGCATACCGGGCCGGTCGCCATGACCTCGCTGCTGACCATGAGCGTCGTCGCCAGCGTGTCTCAGGCCGCTCCCGAATCCGAGGCCTTCATCGCGACCGCCATCCTGCTGACCTTGCTCGCCGGGCTGATCCGGCTGGCCATGGGGTTGCTGCGCCTGGCGGTGGTGGTCAACTTTCTTTCGCACCCAGTGGTGGTGGGGTTCACCAGTGCCGGGGCGCTGATTATCGCCTCCTCACAGGCAGGGCTCTTCCTCGGCTTGCCCCTCGAGCAGCACGGCCTTTACCTGCCCAACCTGATAAGGCTGTTGGGCCGCATCCCTGAGTGTCGGCCGGGGGCGCTGGGCTTTGGCCTGGCGACCCTGGCGCTGATCCTGGCCTTGCGCCGCTGGCGACCGCTCTGGCCTGGGGTTCTGATCGCCCTGACCCTCGCCATCCTGGCAAGCTGGCTGATCGGCTTCGAGAGCCGTTACGGTGGACAGGTGGTCGGACACATCCCGCGCGGACTGCCAGCCTTTCGCCTGCCGCACGGCGAGTGGTCCGCCGCACCACGCCTGCTGCTCGGAGCCTTCGCCATCATGCTGGTCGGTTTCATGGAAGTGGTGGCCATCTGCAAGACCCTCTCGGCGAAGACCAGAGAACCGCTCAACCTGAACCAGGAACTGATCGGACAGGGCCTGGCGGGAATCGCCGGGAGCCTGTTCCAGGCGTATCCGGTGAGCGGTTCCTTCTCACGTTCGGCACTGAACCTCTACGCCGGCGCGCGGACCGGCCTGTCATCGGTCTTTGCGGGACTGCTGGTGCTGGTCACGCTGCTGTTCCTGACCCCGCTGCTGTACTATCTACCGCGGGCGGCGCTGGGGGCGGTGATTGTGGCCGCGGTGATTGGGCTGGTGGAGATGGGCGCGCTGGCACGCCTCTGGCGCACCAGCCGCTACGACGCCGTGGCCGCCTGGGCGACCTTCGTGGCGGCCATCGGGCTGGCGCCACGGGTGGTCGACGGCATTCTGCTGGGCGTGGGCCTGTCCGTGGCCTTCCATCTGCTTCAACTCATGCGACCGCACGTCGCCATCCTGGCCCCGCATCCCGACGGTACCCTGCGCGATGCGGTCCACCATCACCTGCCCACCCACGAGAGCATCCTGGCCATCCGCTTCGACGGGCGGCTCGTGTTCGCCAACGCCTCGCACTTTCAAGAGTCGATCCTCAAAGCCTTGGCGGAACGCCCGCAAACCCGCGTGCTGCTCATCGTCGCCAGTGGCATGAACACCATCGACACCACCGGCGAAGAGATGCTGCGGCACCTACTCCGAGATCTCGCCGCCAGAGGCTTGCGGGTGGCCTTCGCCCAAGTCCGCTGGCCCGTGCTCGAGGTCTTCCAGAAGACCGGGCTGCATGACCTCATCGGAGCGTCAAACCTGTTCGCCTCGCCGGAAGCCGCTTACGCTGAACTGACCCGGAAGGAGCCCTGAACCATGCACGGAACCACGCCGCCCGTCCCCGCTTACCTCGCCAGCCAGGCCCGTCTGTGGGCCACCGACCCGCACGCGGCCAACCTCGCCTGGTGGCGCCAGGCAAAGCTGGGCTTGTTCGTCCACTACGGCCTCTACTCGCTGCTGGCAGACCATGAGTGGGTGCAGTTCCGGCGCCAGATTCCGGTGGCGCAGTATGCCAAGCTCAAGGAGAACTTCACGGCGCACCGCTTCGACCCGGACTTCATCACCGATCTGGCGCTTGAGGCGGAGATGAAGTACGTCACCCTGGTGACCTGCCATCATGAGAGCTTCTGCCTGTGGAACTCGAAGACGGAGCCCTTCAACAGCGTCAATTCCCCCTGCGGCCGCGACCTGGTGGCGGAGATGGCGGCGGCCTGCGCCCGCAAGGGCCTGGGCTTCTTCACCTACTACACCTTCATGCTCAACTGGCGCCACCCGTACTTCCTCAGCCGTGACGTCTTCACCTACGCCCGGCCGGCCTACGCCCAGCCGCAACCCGAGTACCTCTACCGCAGCCCGGAGGACTTCCGGCGTTACCTGGACTACGTGCGCCAGTGTCTGACCGAACTCCTCACCGGCTACGGGCCACTGGCCGGGATGTGGCTGGATCTGATCATGGCCTGGTATCTGCTCGGCCCGGAAATCATCCCCATCGAGGAGTTCTATGCCCTCATCCGGGCGCAGCAACCGCAGCTCCTGATCTCCTGGAAGCAGGGCGCCACCGGCACCGAGGACTTCGGCTCGCCCGAGCAGCAGTTCCACTCGCTGGAGGACCGTTGCCGGCAACAGGGCGGCGAAGCGGCCGCGGAGCGCGCCCGGGTGGCCTGGGCGGCAAACCACAGTAAGCACAACGAGATCTGCGCCACGCTGCAGCCGGGCAGTTGGGGGTTCAATGCCTTTGAGCCGCATCGCAGCTCCCAGGAGGTCTACGACCTGGTCGGGCACGCACTCTCGCACAACTGCAACCTGCTGTTGAACATCGGCCCGCAGGGGGACGGCTCGGTACACCCCACCCAAGTGCGGCTTCTGCGCGAACTGGGAGCCCGGATCCGCAAGGACGGCTGGCCGCAGGCCGGGGTCCAGAGCGCCGCGTCCGTGGCGGCGCCCGCAGGCTGAAGCGTGATCGTGAGACAGGAGGACGTGCCATGAAGCAACTGACCCTCAGCGCCGTCCGTTCCGATGGCTCGCGCCTGCTGCCGGACCTACTCGGGGACGCGCGCGTCGCCCATGGCGGCGTCTACATCTTCAAACCGGGCGAGACCGCCCATCCCGAACCGCGCCATGTGCATGACGTCGTCGAGGTATTCATCTTCCTGCAAGGCAAAGGCGTGGTTCCCATCGACGGCGTCGACTACCCAGTGGGCGCCGGAGACGTGGTCATTGTGGACGCCGGCGAAGATCACCACACGCGCAGCTCGGAGGCTGAACCCCTGGTCGCCGCCTGGTATGTCATGGACCGGCCGCGCCCGCGGCAACCCTGAGCCCCGGGCCGGAGTCGGCGTGCGGCCTCCCCAATCTTCACTGGTATTACGCTCTCCGCAGGGGCGCAGGTCAGTTCCGTAGGTGGTGACTACTCAGGTCCTAGGGTTCAGGGTTCAGGGTTCAGCCGGGCCCCCGGATGGGGCCGGACCTACCGGAATGAGACTTGCCGACGCGGTTCCCATTCCGATCCGGCCGGGACGCGCCGGATCGCCTGGAGGGCGGCCCTGTCGAAGACCGTGAGCCTGTCGAATCGGCGTGGCCGCGGCGGCGGCATCACGGGGGCTATTGCGCCGTTGGTTCCGAGGCCCAAAGGGTCGGCATCCCTCAGCCCAGGCCAGCGGCCTGGGTATGATAGGGTAGGGTTGGTGCGGCCTGAAGGGTCGCGATAGCGGGAGCCACGTCATGCCACAATCACGGTCCCGGGTTCTGGTGCATCTGATCTTCAGCACCAAGGATCGAATCCCTTGCCTGCGGGTATCCCGCGTTTTTCTGGAGCGCTATCAGATAGCCCACGACGAACGCTACGGGTGGGATTGAGGCGGGGGGCTATTGCGCCCCTTCGGGGCTCGGGCACATGGAACCTGTTTACCCAGCCCGCTGGGCTGGGCTGAGGGATGG
>CAIZKT010000433.1:0-10125 GCA_903933565.1 uncultured Victivallales bacterium
CGCATCTCCACCGGGTATTCTGGAGAGGCGCCTGGCCTCAGGCGCGGCGGTGGAGCCCACCGCATCTCCACCAAACCGCGGTGGCCCCCCACCGCATCTCCAGCGGATTCTGGAGAGGCGCCTGGCCTCAGGCGCAGCGGTGGCCCCCCACCGCATCTCCCCGGACCGAGAAAGGACGTTGCCGGCGGGGTATGTTGCGGCGTGTCGTAGTCGTAGGGGGTTGGCGGTGGCGGTGCGGCGGCGTGGGAACGAAGTGAATCTATGTGGCAGCTTCTTGCAGGGGCATTCGCGGCAGGGTTATGCGTAGGTCCGGCGTGCGTCATGCACTGCGGGGTCCTGCATGTGGCTTACGTCGGGCGCTGCGCGGTAGCGAATCCTCGGCGAACGGTACGGCTGGGGTTCATGGTGCTGGCCGGTCGGCTGGCGGCCTACGTGCTGCTGGGGGCGTGCATCGGCATGATCGCGGGGGCCGGGCTGCCGGTGCCGGCGCCCTGGCTGCTCAGCGCGGCCGCCGGGGTTCTCCTGATGGTGTACGCCGGGGTGCCTGACCGACACCTGGGCGGCTGCCTTTGCCGTCGCCTGCCCTCCACCTTCTCCGGCGGCGCGCTGACGCTGGGCTTTCTGACCGGCCTGGCCCCCTGCCCGCCGCTGCTGGCCTCGGGAGTCATCGCTCTGCAAACTCACGGCGTGCTGCCTGCTGTCCTCACCTTCGTCGCCTTCTTTGCCGGATCGTCGCTCTTCCTGCTGCCGGCCGTATTCGGGGTCGCGGTCCTGCCGGCGCGTTGGCGCGCTGGCCTGCAACGCCGCAGCCGCTGGCTCGCGGCTGCGGTCGGCATGGTGACCATCACCCTGGCCGTCGGCCAGCTCCGGGGCGCCGCCGGAGACGAGGCGAGCCTCACGCCTCCGGCGAACGCCGCCGCCAGCCCGAACGCCGGGCCCGCCGGCGCGAGGCTGGTCCCCATGCCGCCGCCGGCCCCCAAGACTCTGAAGCCGCTCTACGCCAAACAGAAGCTCACCAGTCGGCTGTCTGAGGACATGGTCCGCAACCTCCAACTCTCCCTGCACGAGGCCAAGTACTACCGTCAGCTCTCGGGTGGCCGGGTGCAATGCCAGCTCTGCCCCCGTGGTTGCACGCTGGAAGAGGGTGAACGCGGCCTGTGCCGCATTCGGGCCAATATCGGTGGCACTCTGCGGGCGCTGACCTACGGCCTGCCGGTCAGCATCCATGCCGACCCCATCGAGAAAAAGCCACTCTACCACGTCCTCCCCGGCTCGACCGCGCTCTCCATCGCCACCGTGGGCTGCAACTCGGGCTGCGTGTTCTGCCAGAATTACGAGATCAGCCAGGCATCCCCCGAGGACGCGCCCCGTAAGCTCGTGCCCCCGGAGAAGCTCGTGGCCGCCGCCATTGAACGGGGCGACGCCGGCATCGCCTACACCTACACCGAACCCACGGTCTACTTCGAGTACATGCTGGAAACCGCCACCCTGGCCAAGGCGAAGGGCCTGCGTAACTACTGGATCACCTGCGGCCAGATTCAGGAGAAACCCCTCCTCGAACTCTGCCAGGTCCTCGACGCTGCCAACGTCGACCTCAAGGGCTTCAGCGATGAGTTCTACGTGGAGTACTGCGACTTTCACCTGCAACCGGTCCTGCAAACGCTGCTGATCCTCAAGCGTGAGGGAGTTCACACCGAGATCACCAACCTGGTCATCCCCGGCGCCAATGACGACCCGGCCATGGTGCGTGCCATGTGCCGCTGGATCAAGGCCGAGCTCGGGCCGGAGACGCCGCTGCACTTCAGCCGCTTCCACCCCGACTACAAGCTGACCCGCCGGCCGCCCACCCCGGCCGCCACGCTGGCACGCCTGCGCCGTATCGCCTTGGAAGAAGGCATGAAGTACGTCTATGTCGGCAACGTCGAGGTCGCGGGCGCCGCCGATACCCCCTGCCCTGCCTGTGGTCGGCCCGCGGTCCGCCGCTCCGGCTTCCTGGTGACGGACAACCGCATCAAGGCCGGCAAGTGCCCGGATTGCGGTTCCCCCCTCGCCGGCATCTGGTGAAACCCCATGGACCTCGCTTACACCACCTATGATATCGTAGTCGTCGGCGGCGGCCATGCCGGCTGCGAGGCGGCCTTGGCGGCGGCCCGGCTCGGGGCGCGGACCTTGTTGCTGACCCTCAACCACGACCACCTCGCCCAGATGTCCTGCAACCCGGCCATCGGCGGCATCGCCAAAGGCCAGGTCGTCCGTGAGATTGACGCCCTCGGCGGCGAGATGGCGCTGAACACCGACGCTGCCTGCATCCAGTTCCGTATGCTCAACCGCTCCAAGGGCCCGGCTGTCCAGTCGCCCCGGGCCCAGTGCGACAAAGTGGTCTACCAGCGCCGCATGAAGCACGTCGTCGAGCGCTGTCCGGGGCTGTTTGTGCATCAGGCCCAGGCGGTCCGCTTCCAGACCGATGGCGAGCGCGTCACGGCGGTCGCTACCGAGTTCGGCGACCTCTTCCAGGCGCGCGCCTTCGTGGTGGCCACGGGGACCTTCCTCGGCGCCACCCTGCACTATGGCCTGTCGTCCTTCCCGGGTGGCCGCGCCGGGGACCCGGCCGCGGCGGCCCTGGCCGAATCGTTCCGCTGCGACCTCGCCCTCGAGACCGGCCGACTCAAGACCGGCACCCCGGTGCGGGTCCTCGGCCGCACCCTCGACCTCAGCTCCCTGGAACGCCAGGACCCCGACCCCGACCCGGTGGGCTTCGCCTTCCGCCCGGACCGCAGCGGCCTGCCCCGCCTCGGCGGCGCCAGCCTGCCCCAGCAGCCCTGCTACATGACCTACTCCACCGCGGCGACCGCACAGGCCGTACGCGACAACCTGGACCGCTCGCCGCTCTACTCGGGCCGTATCCAGGGCACCGGCGCCCGCTACTGCCCGTCCTTTGAAGACAAAGTCGTGCGCTTTGCCGAGCGCGAACGCCACCAGATTTACCTCGAGCCGGAAGGCCACTTTACCGACGAGTACTACCTCAACGGCATCTCGACCAGCCTGCCGGTGGACGTGCAATGGCGCATGGTGCGCTCTCTTCCCGGCCTCGAACAGGCACACATTTCGCGCTATGCCTACGCCATCGAGTACGACCGGGTCCTGTCCCACCAACTCGATCGCTCCCTGGCCGTGCGCCGCTGGCCGAACCTCTTCCTGGCCGGCCAGATCAACGGCACCAGCGGCTATGAAGAAGCGGCTGGCCAGGGCTTGATCGCCGGCATCAACGCCGCCCGCGCCGCCGCCGGCCTCGCGTCGCCGCTCGTGCTGGGTCGGGACCAGGCCTACATCGGCGTCATGATCGACGACCTGGTCACCAAGGACATCGTCGAGCCCTACCGCCTCTTTACCAGCCGCGCGGAGTACCGCCTGCTCCTGCGCCAGGACAACGCCGACCTGCGCCTGCTGCGACTGGGGCATGAGATTGGCCTGATCGGGGCGCCGGACCTGGAGCGGCTAGAGGCCCTGGAGAAGGCGATTGCCGAGGGCAGAGCCTTCCTGAAAGCACAGCGCTCCCAGGGACGGTCCCTGTGGGAGATTCTGCGCACCCCTGGCAGCCGCTATGCCGACCTGCCCGGCGTGCCGACTTTGCCCGCCCGGGCCGTGGAACAACTGGAGATCGAAACGCATTACGAGGGCTACACCGAGCGCCAGGTGGCCCAGGCCGAGGGCCTGCACAAACTCGAGGCCTGGCGCATCCCCCCCGATTTCGATTACGCCATCAAGGGCCTGCGCACCGAGGCCCGCCTGAAACTCGAGAAACGCCGACCCCAGACCCTCGGCCAGGCGGCCCGCCTCGACGGCGTCACCCCCGCCGAAATCAGCCTTCTGCAAGTCCACCTCACCCGCCGCCGCCAGGCGTGAGCCCCCGCCGATAAGGCCCCCCTGCGGCGGGACTGGCTGGGTAGCGCGCCTCTGATTCCGTCCGAGTCCGCGCCCGCGGACCACGGACGCCTGGAGGGCGCTCCTGCGCGAGCGCCGCGGCGGCCACGCAGGGCCGCCCTCCAACGGGCCGACACGTTCCGGCCGGCCCGGAATGACCCCCGATGCGGTCGCAGAACGCGACTCAACCGCAAGCGCGCCAGCCGTCTTGAAACAGCCCTGATCCGCACCAGGCGGGTTCAGCTCATTCCGGGATCAGCCAGCCGAAGTCCGCCGAGTTGGCCGTGCCATAGCACAGGCGGCTGGTCTCGAACGGGTGCCGTTCGACCCAACTGTGCAGCAGAGCTCCCTCAGGAAAAGAGGCATTGCGTTCGAGGTCGAGACGCAACGGTCGCTCGGCGGGAATCTCGGCACGCAGACGCGCCAGCGGAATCCGCACCGTGGCCGACCAGCCCGTGGCCTCGCGCCGGGTCACCGCCGTCCACTCGGTGGGCTGCAAAGCATAGCCCTCGGAGCAGGCCTTGGTGCCATCGGCATTGAGCAGATACCACTGCTGCGGCCACAGCCGCCTGGGCTCGATGAGTAGCCGCACGCTTTCCGCCAACGGCGTCCCCATCGCCTCGCCCGTCGCCGGGCGCGTGCAACGTACCGCCACGTAGAGCGCCTCCTGGTCCATACACGCCTTCCAGAAAGTCCTGGCGGCCGGGACGGCAGCCCCCGACTTCACCTCGAGCTCCGCCTCCGGCAAGTCCCGCCAGATCGGTCCCGCCACATCGCCGTCGATAGCTGGCCCGCAACTGACTCGTGGGCAACGCTGGACGCGGCCCTCGGGACGCACGCCGGTGTACTCCGGCCAGAGTACCTCACCCAGCCGAATCTGCCGGGCCAGGCGCGGAAACCCTTCAGCCAGGAGGCCTTGCAGTTGCTCCATCCGCCATTCAATCTTGGCGGGGAAGTACTTATAGCCCTCCGCCTCGGAGTGGAAACCGAGCCGCGAGTCGGCCTTCGCAAGCTCGAGCAGAGCGGCGTCCAGAACCAGCTCACGCTTGACCAGGCGCCGCATCCGGGCCAGTGACCGGCGCTGTTCGAGCGGCGGCTGCCAGGGCAATTCCTCGCGCCACGCATAGAACTCCAGCATGTTAGCGCCACTCTCGAACTGGATACCGAGGGCGCTGGCGACGCCGATGTCCCGCACCCGCTCCGGGTTGCTGGCGTAGCGCGGCAGCAACCGTTTCAGGATCGCCACGCCGTGGTTCCAATCGTTGGCCATGGCACGGCACAGACCGCAGATTTCCGCAAACGTGTGGGTGTAGCCAAAGCACTCGCCGATGCGGTCGCCGCTGGCCGGGAAGGGCTTGCAGGTGTGGTACGAAGCGAGTTCCCAGGAGGGTGAGATAGTGCGGTCCGCCGGCTCGAGGTGCAGGGGCCAAGTCGGCGCATCGTGCATCGGACCGTACCAGCCAAAGACGTGGTTGAGCGGAAAGTTGCTGTAGCCGCTCTGGAACAGCTTCCAGGCCCTGACCACCCGCGGCGCGTCCTCGCCCCAGTCCCGGCGCGCCAGGCCCAGCAGAAAGGCGTCCTCCGTGGCCGGAAACGGCGCAAAGGCCAGCTCCCCGGCGGCCTGGTTCATCAGTCCCGGGTAGTTGCCGAAGTACCAGCACTGCATGACGCCACTGACGCCGAGTTCGTGCATGGTCTTGTACTTGCGGAACAGGTGCCCGGGCACCGGGACAAAGGGCGCGGTGGCGACCTCGTGACTGCACCCGACCTGGAGCTTGGCGAACATGCGGTTCCCGCTCCGGACTGCCGCTTGTGCGCAGTCCGCAAACAGCCGACTCGGGCCAATGAAGGACAGCCAGTAGTCGAAGATGCGAATCTTGCGCCCGCACTGCTCGCCGATGGCGGACGACTCGAAGTTGTGTTGCAGGATGACGCCCTTGGGCAGGCGTCCGGCGCTGGTCACGGTCATCTCGTCGCCCCAGGACCAGTACTGCCCATACGGCCAGGAAACCAACTCAGCGTCCGGGTTGGCCGCATGCATGCCGCGCTCCATCGCGGCAAGAGTGTCGTTGAGGACGTCGTAAGGCTCCCGGTCCTTGCAGCGCGGACAGGAGATGCCGCGCGGCGCTCCCGAGTAACAGTGCGAGCCCCCCTCGCCGATGCTGATGTTGATCAGACCCCCCAGATCGGGGATCGCACTGAACAGGTTACGCATCGCCTCCTCGAGATAGGCCTGCGCCGTGGGATTGCTGGTACAGAAGAAGTGCCGATTGCCCCAGCCCATGCGCTGGCCGAGCAGTTCCGGGTGAGCCAGCCCAACCGGGCTGTCTGCCATGATCGGAATGGGCTCGTTGGCGAACACGTATACCTTGATGCCGTAGCGCGCACACCGTTCGGCCGTGCTCCGCAACTTATTGAGACGCACCGAGGGGTCGCGGCTGTACTCGGGAAGCACCGTCTGCGGACAGATCTCGGCGAAGTGAATGGTGAGCCACAGCCCGTTGATCCCCTCGTGCGCCAGGCGGTTGAGGTACTCGTCCGGGTAGTAGTTGACGTCGTCGGTCAGCTCGTCACGGTTCTTCGGCGGGCGGTGTATCGGGCCGAAAAAGCAACGCGTGATCCGGGTGCGAATGACCGGCTGCCTGGCCGTGACGCCAAGGCTCAGGAAGGGCCCGCACGCCCGCCGGATCTCGTCTTCCAGGAAGAAGATGCCGCGCCGAATGCCTTCCGTGTCGGCAGCCAGGATCTCGCACTGGTCCTTGCCGACGACCACCTGGTAGGCCTCACGCCCCGCCGTGGGGACGCAGCGCGTGCGGATCCGGTACGTTCCGGCCAGTGGGATCGCCGCCGCCGCCAGAAATTGGTTCAGATCGTCATAGGCGGTGTCGAGTCGACCACGCTCATCGCAAAACCCCGGCTCGACCAACACCCCGCCCGCCAGCGAGACCTCACCCCGACGCGCAGGGCGCGCTTTCCAGTCAAACGGTTGCCACAAAGGGCGCTGCAACTCGTTGACGAAGTGCCATGACGATTCCGGCGGCTGGAGGGGTTCGGGACGTAGTTGAGACATACTTCGCCTTCCCAGTTGGGTCCGGTTACCGAGATTGAACCACGGTCGTCCGCGTGCCGGCAACTATACTCCCACTATAGTAAGACGCGTACGGGGCGCGAGGCGAGTGCAACGTTCCCCGTTCGCTCCCGCTGGCAGCTCCCTGTCGGCAGGGCGTGGCGCTGCACGACAAGCCGGAGGTACACACATGGCAACCCAAGCCGTAGAACTCAATGACCTGTTCCGTTTCAACGACGGCGGCGCCGTGCGGCGCCCAGAAGACTGGCCTAGACGGCGCCAGGAACTCGCCGACGCCATCCTGCCGGGAGAGTACGGCGGCATGCCGCCGACGCCCCTGGCGCCCACCCGCGTTGAAGTCCTGCACAAGAGCACCGTGCGCCAGTGGGAGGGCGTGCAGTACGTCACCCTGCGGGTCATCCCCGGCAGCGAGCGGCCGCTCCCCTTCATCCTTACCCTGCTGATACCGCCCGGCCCAGGCCCGTTTCCCGTCGTCCTCAACGGCGATGCGTGCTGGCGCTATGCCAACGACGAGGTGGCCGCCGAAGTCCTGCGCCGGGGCAACATCCTGGCGCAATTCAACCGCGTCGAACTAGCGCCGGATGTCTACACCATGGACCGCACCTCGGGGCTGTACACGGTCTATCCCGAGGGCTGCTACGGCGCCCTGTCGGCCTGGGCCTGGGGCTACCACCGCTGCGTCGACGCGCTGCTGTCCCTGCCCTACGTCGAGGCGCAGCACATCGCCATCGTCGGCCACTCGCGAGGTGGCAAAACCGCCCTTCTGGCAGGCGCCACGGATACGCGTATCGCCCTGACCTGCGCTAACAACTCCGGCTGCGGCGGCGCTGGCTGTTTCAAGTTCCAGGGCCCCAAGTCAGAGACCATCGCCGACAGCTTCAAGGCCATCGCCTACTGGTACGCGCCGGGGCTCAAGAACTTCATGGGTCGTGAGGCGGAACTACCCTTTGACCAGCATTTTCTGAAAGCCATGGTGGCGCCGCGGGCCTTGTTGACCTGTGAAGCCCTCGGCGACCTTTGGGCCAATCCCACGGGCACCTGGCGCACCCACCTGGCGGCGCGCCAAGCCTACCGTTTCCTGGGCACCGAGTCGCGCCTGGGCATCTGGTTCCGCGAAGGCGAGCACAACCACGGCCTCGTCGACTGGCAGGCGTTCCTCGATTTCATGGACTGGCAGTTCCGGGGACTCACCCCCAAGCACCGCTTTGACGAGTGCCCGTTTCCCGAACTCGCGGCGCCGGGAGCCGCGCGGTAGCGCTCGCCAGGGATGACGGGATGGCACCGCGCCGGCGTAGAGGTCGCGAACCCGGAGATGGAGAACCAAGCACCATGGATTTCGAACCGACCTTCGAGTCACTCTTGCAGTACGAGTGCCC
This sequence comes from uncultured Victivallales bacterium, assembly GCA_903933565.1. GTDB lineage: Bacteria > Verrucomicrobiota > Lentisphaeria > Oligosphaerales > JAFGRS01 > CAILUI01. The sequence goes on from CAIZKT010000433.1 coordinate 8,386, forward strand.
AGCCTGGTTCCGGGATGCCAAGTTCGGCATCTGGAGCCACTGGGGGCCGCAAAGCGTGCCCATGTACGGGGACTGGTATGCCCGGTCCATGTACATCCAGGACCACCCGCAGTACCTCTACCACGTCCGCCACTATGGCCACCCATCCACCTTCGGCTACAAGGACCTCTGCGCCCTCTGGAAGGCCGAGCGCTTCGACCCCTCGGAACTGATGCGCTTGTACAAGCGGGCCGGGGCGAGGTACTTCGTCGGCCAGGCCATGCACCACGACCACTTCTTCAACTACCCCTCGACCCTCAACCGCTTCAACGCCGGGCAGGTCGGGCCCAAAAAGGACATCTGCGGCCTGTGGAAGGCCGCCGCCACCAGCGAGGGCCTGCCCTTCGGACTCACCGAACACCTCGGCGCGACCTTCTCCTGGTGGCGCACCAACAAGTGGTGTGATAGCCACGGCCCCTACGTCGGCGTGCCCTACGATGGCAACGACCCGCAATACCGTGATTTCTATCTCGACAACTACGAACACGTCCTGCCCGGAGAGAACCGGGCCGATACCGCCTCCCGGCCCTGGTACACCCCCAATCGCGACTTCCGGCAGTATTGGCTGAAGGTGATGAAGGAGGTGGTGGACCTCTACGAGCCTGACCTGCTGTACTCCGACGGCGCCCTGCCCTTTGGCGAACACAGCGTCTCGCCGCGCGGAGCCGCCGAGTTCTCCCAGGGGCTCCAGGCCGTAGCTCACCTCTACAACACCTCGCTCCGCAAACACGGCCGCAACCAGGCCGTCTACAACCAGAAGGACCGCCGCCCCGACATCTACCGCGTCGGCGTCCTCGACCTCGAGAAGAGCCAACTGCCCGGCGTCAATCCCGAACCCTGGCAGACCGATACCTGCATCGGCAACTGGTTCTATGACGTGCGCCAGAAGTTCAAGCAGCCAGCCCACGTCATCGAGATGCTGATCGATATCGCGGCCAAGAACGGCTGCATGCTGCTCAATATCCTGCAAAAGCCCGACGGTAGCATCGACGCCGAGAGCCGCTACCTCCTGGAAGAACTTGCCGGCTGGTTCGCCCTCTGCGGCGAAGCCATCCACGGCACCCGGCCCTGGCGACAGCACGGTGAGGGCGACAGCCGCGTGCTGATCGAGGGCTTCAAAGAGGAAAAAGTCGCCTGGAATAGCTCAGACTTCCGCTTCACCACCCGCGGCAAGACCCTCTATGCCTTCATGCTCAGGGCGCCCGAGAACCGGATCGCCGTGCTGAAGAGCCTCTCCGAGCAGGACCAGGTGCTCTCGGTGAAGCTCCTGGGCGGCGGCGAGTGCGAGTTCAACCAGGCCTTTGGGGTGCTGACGGCCAAACTGCCCGGGGCCCTGCCGACGACCTACACGAACGTGCTGGCCATCCGGCTTGCCTGAGCTCGCAGCGGCCAGCCAAAGCGGTGTCGCGTCCTGCTGGGCCAGCAGGTCTTGCCACGCGCACTCCAAATAAGCAGCGCCGCCGGCTGGACCGAGCGCCGTCAGGCGATCTTTGGACTGCGGCGGCTTGACGCCGCTTTCCAAGGGCGCGGTGCGCCCAGCCGCCGCCGCCAGGGCGGCGGTGGCCGCGAGCCGCCGCCGCTCCATGCTCCGGGACCGCCGACCGTCGGGGCGGCGGTGGCCGCGAGCCCCGGCCTGCCGACGTCTGGACCGAGCGCCGTCAGGCGATCTTTGGACTGCGGCGGCTTGACGCCGCTTTCCAA
>CAIZKT010000434.1:0-4841 GCA_903933565.1 uncultured Victivallales bacterium
CCGTCTCGCCGTCTCGCCGTTTCCTGAACCCCAGGACCTGAGGTGTCACCACCTACGGAGCTGACTTGCGCCCGGAACTCTGGACCTGAGTCCCACCCACGGAATTGACCTGCGCCCCCGTCCTTCGCGGTTCCTTGCGCTCCCAGCACCCCGCGACTAGGTTTTGCCCCGTGAGCCGGAAGAAGCCATTTTCGCTCAGCCGGAGTGCCCTTTTGACGGCCGGCACCACAACCGTTCGATTCCTCGTCCTCACTCTCTTTGCCAGGCTCGCGGCAGGCAGCCTGGCTGGCACGCCGCTGGCGGCGGCCGAACCGGTGCGGAACCTGTTCGGCACGGTCGCGGCAATGGTGCCCTCCGGCCCGGAGATCCAGTGCCGCCAGGATGCAGACGGGGCGGGTGGAAGCGCGACGCTGGCGCCCGGCAGTGCGCCGGCCAGCGTGCGCCTCGGTCCGGTTGCTTTCCCGTCTGGCACCCGGCTGCTCCGCTGCACCGTCGCCATCGCCTTGAGCGGGGCCCCCGACTGCGAGATCACGGCGGGGTTCACGAGCGCTGGCCAGAGCCAAGCCCCGGCGCCACTCCCGTTCTCCAAGTATGCCGCAGAGAACGCCGCCGGGTTCCAGGATCTGTACCTCGCGGTTCCGCCCGCGGCAGACGGGGTTCGCTTCGAGTTCCGCCTCATCCCGGCCGCCGGAGCCGAGGCTGGCCTGCATCTCCGCTACCCCTGTCTGACGGCGGTTCCAGCTGACGTCGCGGCGCCGTTACCGTCCGCCACTGGGGTCGTCTTTTGGCACAGCTTCTCACACCCGGACGGCCGTGCTGACTGGGTCCAGGGCGCCCCGACCTTGTATCCCGTCTGGTCATGCGTCCCGCCGACGGCAGAGGGCAAGTCTGGCCCGGGCCTGCTCGCCGAGCAAGCTCCGGACGCCGCCTGGTTCGTCCTGCCGGCGCAGCCGGTGATGGCGCGCGGCGTGGTCACCCTCTGGCTGCAACCGCTCTGGCCCCAAGGCGATGCCCGCCCGGCCAACCTGCTCAAGCTGAACCAAGGCAAGGGCGCCATCCTGATCCGGAAGAACCACGGCTGGTCTTTTCTCTTCGTGCTCTGGGACGGCGACGGCAAGACGCAGGCGGTCTCGTGCGATCTGAAGAACCTGATCCGGGGACAGTGGACCAAGGTCGAAGCCGCCTGGGACGCCGAGAAAGGACTGCGGCTGAGCCTCAATGGGGTCACGCTGGCCACGAAAGCATGCAGCTGGCCCGTGCCCCCGCCGGAAGCGCTCGGGCTCCGGCTGGGCCAGAGCGAGTACGACAAACCGGAGCGAGCGCCGTACATCCTGGACGAGGTCGAGATCCGGGTCGAGCCGCTGCAGGGAGGGCTCTGACCATGATGACGCTACGGCGAATCTGGACGGGCTGGCTGTGGGCGCTGGCCGCAGGCATCGTCGGGTCCCTTTCCCTTGGCGCCGCGGACAAGCCATTCCCGCCTGTGCCGCAATGGGAGAACCTGGGCGCGCTCGACCTCGTTCCGTGTCCGAAGCGGATCGAGCTCGTCGGCACCCTCACCTGCGCCGAGACCACGCCGGCGATCATCTTCCTGCCTGACCCCGGACGACTGACCGAGACCGGCGCCGCGGAAATCGTGGCGCGCCTCGTGGAGTTGGGCGCTAAGGCGCCGACGCCGACGGCCGCCCTCGAGATGCCGACGACGGTGGCCGCGCTCACCGGGCCGGCCATCCTCATCGGCCACGGCCGGGACGCCCTCCCGCGGTTCGGCGCTACCCACGAATACCAGGGCGTTAGTGCCTGGGACGAGGAACAGGGTTACATCATCGCCTCGACCCAGCTGAACGGCCACGACGCACTCTTCGTCTGGGGCCGCGAACCGCTCGGTGCCCTCTACGGCTGCATCACCCTGCGCTACCTGGTGCAACGCCAGGGCCAGGCCCTCGTCATCCAGAAGGCCAACGTGGTTGACTGGCCGGACTTCAAACGCCGTGTCACCAGCGGCTTCCAGAGCCCACGGGACGACACGGACGCGGCCCTGACTCAAGCCGTGGAAACAGCGAAGCGTTTCATCCGGCGTGCTGCCCTGCTGAAGTGCAACCTGATCGCCCACGAGTCCTGGCCACCCAGCGACTACCTGCGCGAACGCGAGCTGAAGCAGATCGAACAGCTCATCCCCTACGCCAGGGCCTACGGAGTCCGGTTCCACCTCCTCCACCACACCAGTGTCGGCTGGGTCGAACGCGACAAGGACGAGGCGAAGTACGTCGGCGTGCCGAATCTCCGCGGTTACTACATGTCCTGGTCCCGCGACGACCTGCTGCGCGACAGTATGGACCGCTTCCGGAGCGAAATCCGGCGCCTCGGGACCGACGCGGATTGGGCCTTTCACTATCCGGACATGTTCGAGGGCGGCTGGCCGCAGCGCTCCGAATCGTGTCGGCAACGCTGGGGCGACGACCGGGCCGCGGCCGATGCCTGGTTCGGTAACGCCCTCTACCAGACCCTCAAGGACGAATCGCCCACCAGCCGACTCGAGTTGATCAACTACCCCTACGGCATGAACCTGGACTACCCGGGCAACGCGAGCTCGCGGCAGTACTTCGAGAAGCTCTCCAGCCTTCTGCCCGCCGAGGTGGTCAGCGCCCGCCGCGAGGGCACCCGCGCCGCCTTCGCCTCCTGGTGGCAGCACCTCAGGCAGCCGCTGGCCGTGTGGTGGTCACCCGAGACCTTCTGGGGGGCTCGGGCACTGGCGCCGGACATCGCCTTCCTGAAGAGCGCCTGGCGCGGTGAGAACGGCGATGCCGTTTACGACTGCCTCACGGTGCATTCGCGCCCGGTCCTGGACGTGTCCGGCTACACCTTCGCCGAATACGCCTGGAATGTGAATGCGCCGGGCTCGGGCGTCTGGCTCCAGGATCCCGCTGCCGATACGACCAAACCGGCCTCGGGCCTGGCCGATGATTACGTCACCGACCGAGTCCTGGCGCCGGACGGCTCGCGCTGGGATGAGTGGACCTACCTTCAGGGCCGGTTCGAGCCGCGCCCCCTCAACTATGATCTGATCGAACGCTGCTGCCGGCTGATCTATGGCCACGCCGTGGCGCCGGCGCTGGCCGAGTCGCTCCGCTGCGCTCCGGTGGTCGCCGAAGGCTCATGGTCTTCGGACCCCGTCATTGCCGCCGCCATGGCGGAGTCCGCAGAACGCGCCTTCCTGGCTCTGGCACCGCTCTGGAACCAGAAGGAGCTGTTCCAGAAGGCACCCGGCAGCCTGGTCGACACGTATGGGGTGTACACCCAGATGCTGAAGGTCAACACGGATCTGCGAGCCATCCTCGGCGCCAGAGCCGTCAAGCTCGCTGCCGCGGCGAAGCTCGACCTGGCCAGGACCTCCCCGGATCCTGCCGCCAGGCGCATGACAGCGCAGGCCGCCGCCGCCGCCGCAACTCAGGGCCTGGCCGCCATCGAGAAGCGCCGCAACGAACTCCGCCAGGCGTACCGCCAGTACGACTTGGAGGGCAAGTCGTGGTACCTGCTGCTGGCCACAGGCTACCGCAAACTCGAGGAGGTTGAGAAGAAGCTCGACACCCTCGTCGGCGGCCTCGACCTCGTCCGCGAGGAGGCCGAAGCCCTGGAGACCGCCGCGATGTCGGGCGTTCAGCGCCGACATCTGCTGCTGCCCAAGGCGGCGCACCCGCGCACCATCGACGGCGACGCCTCGGACTGGCCGCGGCTCAATCCGCTGGTCATCACGGCGGAGCCCGGCGGCGCTGCGGCAGTGCCAGGCCAACCCGCGAGCCGTGCCGACGCCTCGGCCATCTGCTACCTGGCCTGGGACGAGACCTGGCTCTACCTCCTGGCCAAGGTCGTTGCGGACACCTCCCCGCAGCCCACCACCGGCGCCCTCACGACGGGCGCTGCCGTCAGCCTATGGTTGAACGGCAACCACTACGCAGCCGGGATCGGCCCGGACGGTGCCGCGACGCTCGAGACGTATGCAGGGATCCCGCTGCAGGGCGCCGCGCTCGCCATCCGCCCCGTGGCAGCCCACCGCCTGGCGCCTGACTTCGCCCTGCTCAGCCAAGCCCCCGCGGGGATGGACGGACAACCGGGTTATATCGTCGAACTGCGGCTGCCTTGGGAGCCCATGCGGGTCCGGCCAGGGATTGGGGCCAACCTCTGCCTGGCCCTCGGCCTCGGCGACCGGGACAAGGCGCCCGAAACCCGGCAACGGATCTTCCCGGCGACCTGGAAGCCCCTCGACGCCGGCGGACTGCTCACCGACTTCGCCGCCGCCACGCTGACGGGGGAGAACCCGCTCCACTTCGAACTGGCCGATCTGCGCAAGGAAGATCGGACAATGGCACTGGGAACCGATTCGTTCATCCAGGCGCGGCTGATCCTCGGCGCCCCCATCGACCTGACCGACCTGCGCCTCCGCGTCGTGGCCCTCGGCGACGACCGCAAAACGCTCGCCAGCACGCCGCTGTCCGTCGTCCCCGGCTACCTGCGCCAAGGCAAACTCTGGCGCTCCGACCCCTTCGAGTTCAACGCCGGCCGCGCCCGCCAGAGCATCCCGCTGATCTTCACCGTGACCGCCAATGAGCTGGGTTGCCAAACCACGCTGACCGTCAAGTAGCCATCGTCGCGATCGCCCCGCGGCGCCCGGCGGGTCATCCCCACGTGTACTGGCCTTACCGTTGGTGTCTAGGCTTTGGCCTGCTCCGGGTCCTCTGCGTCACCCGGCCTGCCGCGCCGGTGACCGCGGCCCGGCTGGATTTGGGGCGCACGTCAGCTCCGTAGGGGTTTGCTGGTATGAGAACCGCAGAATGTCGAATGAC
>CAIZKT010000435.1:0-5923 GCA_903933565.1 uncultured Victivallales bacterium
CCCACTCACCCACTCACTCACTCACTCACTCACCCACTCACCCACTCACTCACCCACTCACCCACTCACTCACCCACTCACCCACTCACTCACTCACCCACTCACCCACTCACTCACTCACTCACCCACCCACTCACCCACTCACTCACCCACCCACTCACTCACTCACCCACCCACTCACCCACTCACCCACTCACCCACCCTCCTCCCCTCAGTCCAGCATTTCCCGCAGCGTTTTCTTGAGCAGGTCAGCGTCAACCGGCTTGGAGAGGTAGCCGTCAAAGCCGTGGGCCAGGATCGTTTCCTGGTCCCCTTTCATGGCACTGGCGGTGACCGCGATCACCGGGATATGCCGCAGGGCCTCCAGGCCATCCATGATGGGCATCGCGATGTCCATCAGGATAAGGTCGGGCCGGTGCGTCCGCGTCTGTTCGACGCCGACCCGACCGTCTACGGCTTCGAGGACGGCATAGGTATCCTGGAGCAACGCCCGCATGGTTCGCAGGCTGTCGGGGTTATCCTCCACCACTAGGACGACGGGCTTGCCGGAATGCGGCTGACGAAGCCGTGGTCGGGGCGAAAACGCTGGGGGCGGCGGCGCCGGGGCCACCAGCCGCGCCACCGCGGCCAGGAGTTCAGTCCGGCTGACATCGCCTTTCTGGATCAACTGCTGGATGTGGTTTCCCTTGAGGAAGCTCAGCTCCTCCTTGGTCACGTGTTTGGCGGTCAGGATGAGCACTGGCAGGCGGGCGCTGGGTTCCCTGCCGCGGATGGTTTTGAGCACCTGAAAGCCGTCCAACTCCGGCATCATCAGGTCGAGGATCATGGCGTCGGGCAGGGATTGCTCAATCTGCGCCAGGGCCTGGCTGCCGTTGCGCGCCACCTGTACCCGATAGCCTTGCCCGCTGAGGATATCGGTCATCTGGATCACCGCGGGCTCGTTGTCCTCAACCAGGAGAAGGCAGGGGCTTCTCCCCGCGGTCGCGCCCGGCGGGGTCGCAGCCAGGCCGAGATCGCTTCTGGACAGCGGCGCTGGCGCGGGGTCGGCGGCGGGCTGGGAGAGGGTGAGGGGTAGCCTGAGGGTAAAGGTTGAGCCCTGGCCGGGGGCGCTCTCCACCGCAATGCGGCCGCTGAGCAGGGCGGCGTACTTCCTGGCGATGGCCAGGCCCAGCCCGGTACCGCCATGTTTGCGCGAGGCGCTGCCGTCAGCCTGCCAGAACTCATCGAAGATATGGGGAAGCTGGTCGGCGGCGATGCCGATACCGGTATCCCGAACGATCACAAACAACTCGTCGTCCTGCTGCCGGGCCGCGATCTCCACCGAGCCGGTATCGGTGAACTTGACCGCGTTGCCGACGAGGTTCTGCAGGATGTGCAGGCACTTATCGAGATCGGAGGTGATGAACGGCAGGTCGTCACCCACGAGGTTGGTAAGCGTGAGGCCCTTCTCCAGCGCCTGGGGTTCGAGCGTGGCCACGATCTCGCCGACCAGCGCCCGCAGGGAGAACCGACCCAGGCTGATCTCCTCCCGGCCCGCTTCGATGCGCGAGAGGTCGAGGATGTCGTTGATCAGCGCCAGGAGGTTCTTGCCATTGCGCTCGATCACGTCCAGATAGCCGTATTCCTCGGCGGGTATGGCGCCCGCCAGGCGGCGGTTCAGCACCCCTGACAGGGCAATCACCGAGTTGAGCGGCGTGCGCAACTCGTGGCTCATGTTGGAGAGGAAGGCGCTCTTCAGCCGGTTGGCTTCGTCGAGCTGTTTCTTCTGCATCTCCAGTTCGCTGTTCATCTCGGTCAACTCGGCCGTCTGCGCGGCCAGTTCCCGCTTCTGCTGCTCCAGTTCCCTGTTCTGCTCCTCGAGCCGGGCCGCAAAGTCCGTGATCTTGCGGAAGGCCAGCACGCCGTTGACGCGGGCGGTCAGCACGCTCCAGATATCGTTGACCGAGCGGAAAGACGGCTCGTCATAGGCGTGAACGCTGGCCAGGGAGACGACCGCGGTGACCTCATGGTTCGCCAGCACGGGGATGGTCAGGATTTCGCGTGGCGTAAAGACCCCGCTCACCGCGGCGAAGGCGAAGCGCGTATCCGCCGGGATGTCGGTGATGCGCTCGATCCGGCGGGAGGCCAGGGCCACCCCCAACTCGCCCTCTGGCTCCGTGGCAGAAAAGGTGGCGCGACCGCCAGCCCCCAGACCGATGGACTCAAAATGCTCGAAGGCGCTCTTGGTCTCGTTCAGGAAGTAGACCGCGGCTACCTGCGAACCGGTCTGCTGCAACAGGGCCTTGAGCAACTCGCGGCAGAAGGCATGCACTTCGTCCTCCCGGAGCATGACGTCGGCGAGCAGGGCCACGTTCCGGTCAATCTGCGCCCGGGACTGGATCGCCTCGGCCATGGCGTTGAACGAGGCCGCCAGCGCCCCGAACTCGTTGGCGGCGGCGTACGGGCTGCGTGCGTCGAGCTTGCCCTGCCGGAACTGCTCCATCGCCGCCGTCAATTCCGCCAGCGGTGTCCTGACCGCCTGCAGCAGCAGCCCGGCGACGCCGAGAGTCAGGAGCAGAATGACGGCGACGCCGAGGGCCAGGTTACGAAGGGCAGCAGCACTTTCCTGCGTCGCCGTCTGGTAGAACTGGTCGGCGCGGTTGCGGGCGAAGCTGTCGATCTTGCGCAGACAGTTCCGCACCATCACCGCCTGCGCCTCCTGGACCCCACCAGGCAGGATGCGGGCCTCGGCTTCGGCTGTCCTTCCCGCCCGGCGCAAGCGGACGGTCTCGGCGCGCAGAACATTCCATTTCACGAATTCATCGTGCAGGGAGACGACGTCGGCGCGGGGGCCGAGGTAGCGGTCATACAGAACGGCGAACTGGCGTTCAGCGTCGGTCTGCGCGATCTCCATGCTCTGCTGGGACACCAGGATCTGCGACTCGTCCTGGAACAGGAAGAGGTCCTTCACGTAGCGTGACATACGCTCGGCGTCGACCTCCAATTCCCCGAGCGCCCGGGTGACGGCCAGCGGATGGTCATAGAGCCCCTGGGTCTGGAGCCGGAGCCTGCCCGTCTGCACCCACGCCAGGGCGCCGAGGCCCACCACCAGTGCCAGGATGAGGCCCAGACCGAGGCGCAGTTGCGTGTCGATCCTCAGGTCTCTCAGTCTCATGGGGCACCTCTTGTCTTCTGAAAGACGCTCGCGCACGGAGCCACGGCTCGGAAACCGCCAGCTGCCTCGACGATCGGCCGCTCCGTGTCGCCGGTAACCAGGTAGCCGCCGGGCGTCAGGCAGCGCCACAGTTTGGCCAGGATGCCGCGCTGCGCCTCGAGTCGATAATAGAGCAGCACATTGCTGCACAGCACCACGTCAAAGTCACCATAAATGCTCGCCGATGGACAGGTGGTGCTCTCGTCCAACAGGTCGTAGAAGGAGAACTCCACCTGCGCCCGGAGCCGGGGAGCGATGGCGAAAACGTCGCCCTGCCGGACGAACGGGCCGTCAAGGTAACGCCGGCGGACATTCCCCAGCGCCGCGGCGCTGTACACCCCGGCGCGCGCCAGGGCCAGGTCCGGTTCGGACACGTCGGTAGCGAAGATGCGGTAGGAAACCCTTCCCTCTCGATCTCGCGCCTCGACCAACTCGTGCAGCAGAATGGCCACGGACCAGGGCTCCTGACCGGCGGCGCAGGCGGCAGACCAGATGCGGATTTCGCCCTGAGCCGACCTCTCCCTGGCCTCGAACAGGCCGGGCAGGATGACCTGCTCGAGCCAGGCAAAGGCGAGCGGATTGCGGAAGAAGTCGCTGTGGCAGACACGGAGCGAACGCCAGAGGCTCTCGGCTTCGGCGCCATCTTCGGCCAGACGCGCCAGATAGGCCTCGGCCGTCGCACCCGCCGTGACCTGCCGACGTTTCTCGATCGAGCGGCTCAGGAAGGACTCGTCGTAGCGGGACACCTCCAGGCCATGCCGTTCACGCAACAGGCGAATGATCGGGGCCAACGCCGGAGAAACCGGGCCTTCCCGATTGCAGCTTGCCTGGAGGTGAACCGCGGTTTGCATATCAACCAGTCCGACCCGTCCCAGGAAGCCGGGTTCTCGCAAACCGGCCGCGGCAGACGTAAATACCGCATTCATCGAGGACGTTGCCCTGCAGAAGGCCTGAGTTTGAGCCCTCGCCACGGCTCAGCGCTCGACCCTGCCATCACAGGCGAGCTGGCAGCTCACCCCGTCCTCTCTCGAGCTTCTCACCGAGCCACTCCACGGTCACCGCCAAGGGCTTCGGCGACCTGCAAACGTATCTCTTGCAGGCGGCGCGGCAGCGCTCGGTGGCCTCCAACCCCGCGCCTCAGCCGCCCCAGAGGCGCCTGTAAAGGTCCGCAACGCGGCCATGCAGCGCCGCCAGCGGGCCCGCCGCCGCGACCTCGCCACCGGCGAAGCCGCGCATCAGCCGTCCCTCCTCAACGCACAGTTCGTCGTGCAGCGGAAACACCTCGCGCAGCAGAAAGTAGGCGAGTTTCACCAGCCGAAACGAGCCAAACAGGCGCGGAAATTCGCCCGCCACGGCCTCGACGGCGACGCAGTGACCGGCACAAATGGCCTGCCGCAGGTCGGCGAAGTCCGTCGTGGCGGCAAAGACGATGCTGTAGTACCAGCCGAAGAGCTCGCCGCGTTCGCAGCCGTGGGCGTCCGACACCCCCACCACGGGCAGGTCCAGGCCCGCCGCCCGCCCCTGCTGCCAGCGGGCCACGGCCAAAGCGTTGGACTCCATCTGGTAGCGGTAAAAGCCGCCGATGAGCTCGAGAGCGTCGAAGCAGCGCTCGGCGTAGAGAGCATCCTGCAGAGCCTCGCTGACGTTGTGGGCATCCCCCACGATCCAGTAGGGGTGGCATAGGATGCCGAGGCCGCTGCCGCGGCGGATCTGCTCAAAGGTCCAGACGCACGACGCAAACTGCCGCTTCTCCTCGGCCGTCAGCGCCGCCGGCGCCCGTGCCATCAGCCGTTCCACATCCTGATCGTAGGCCGCCCGTTCGGCAAAGCGCGCGTTGACGCTGAAGCTGCCGCCGAAGTTGACGATGTGGACCGGGTTATCGGGAGGATGGACCTCTTCGCCGGGGTAGATGCGCAGATCGGCCGCCGTGTCGGCAAAGGCGGCGCGGGCGTCGAGGGATGGCTGGTAGGCGCGGTGGTCGGTCAGGGCCATGAAATCCAGGCCGATCTGGCGGCAGGCCGCGGCCACGTAAGGGGGCGACTCCCGCCCGTCGGAACGGTTGCTGTGAAGGTGGAAATCACCCTTCCAGGGGCGCAGACCCATGAGATCAGGCGCCAGCGCATAGACGGGGAACTCCTCGCGCTTCGTGGGCTGACCCTCGCGCGTGGCGCTGACCACCAGCACATATTCCTGCTCGCGGTCAGGGGTGAAGACGACCGTCAGGCCGCCGTCCACGCGCCGTGCCTCAAGCAGCTGCCGCCGCCGGGTGTCGCGCTCGCAAAGCGTCACCTCGACCTTCGCCTCGGCGGGCAGCAGCGCATGCTCGAACAGCGGCCGAATACTTACCACCGCCGGTAGGCCGGTCGGCACGATCCTGGGCTGGAAGTGGAAGGCGGTATCACGGACGTTCACAACGCTCTCTCCTGGGCTACTCGACGCGCACCAACAGCCTTAACGTAACGCCGGAGGCCAACCGGCACTAGCCCCCCCCCGTTGTTGGGGTGCAGTATGATACCGCCTGGCGTGGCGCAGCCAGACAGGCTTTGGACTGTCGGCGGCTTGACGCCGTTTTCTCGCCCTTTGGGGTCGTAAGCGGTTCTATGTTAGCGCCTATGGGGCAGTGCCCTGGGTGCCGGGCATACCCCAGATTCTCAGCCCCGAAGGGGCGCCATAGCTGGCCGCGCGGTGCCCATGGACTGTCGGTATGCCGCCCCGGCAGGGCTCAATCTC
>CAIZKT010000436.1:0-32327 GCA_903933565.1 uncultured Victivallales bacterium
CGATCTCTGTGCTCTCTGTGTTCTCTGTGGTGGCCATCCCACTTCAGGTCCTTCATGTTCTTCGTGGTGAAATCGATCCCCGCTGCTGTCCAGTTCGGCCGTGGGACAGCATTGAGTCCAAGTCATTGGCCGTAGAAAATGCTTGCCGCGGCGGACGAGGGGGCGGAATGGCCCGCCGCGGCGGCGGCGGGCGTGGTGCCACTCCCGGCTCAGTCGGCGCAGCCCGCTCCCATCTTTGCCCGCAGGACGTCGCTCTTCAGCATGAAGCCGCCCGCCACCACGACATCCGCCCCGGGCTCCAGGCCGCTGATGACCTCGACCTCAGCGCCAGCGGGCTCGCCCAGCACCACCTGCCGTTGCAGCCACAGGTCGTCCCGCCAGTGTACAAAGACGAACTGCCGCCCCTCATCGCTCAGGACCGCTTCCCGGGGCGCCAGCGTCACCGTCCGGCCGCTGGGCAGTTCCACCTCGACCGTGGCGAACATGCCAGGCCGCAGCCTACCGTCGTGAGCCGGCACCTGGACGCGCACCTTGAGGGTCCGCGTGGCCTCGCTGACCTCGTTGCCCACCAGGTCGACCACGCCCTTAAACGGGCTCTCGAAAGCCGCGACCTTGACCGTTGCCGCGGGTTTGCCCTGCCGACGCATGAACTCGTGCAGCGCCGCCAGGTCGCGGTCGTAGAGGTCGCACCAGACCCAGAGGTTGCTCAGGTCGGCGAGGGTACACAGACTCTGCGTCGTGTCCACCAGATGGCCCACGGTCAAGGCCAGGGTAGTGATCGTCCCCGCCCGCGGCGCGGTGATGGTCAGGTTGGCGAAGCTGCCGTTCTCCTTCATCTCTTTGACCCGCCCGATGGCCTGCTCATCGAGGCCAAAGAAGTGCAGGCGTTGTTCCGCCGCCACCAGCCTGACCTCGGCCTGCCGGGCGGTGTTCTCGGCCCGCAGGAGTTCCAGCTTCAGGCTCATCTGGGCCTCCTCGACCAGCGCGGCGCTGTCGGCTTCGGCGGTCCGCAGTTCACGTTGGGCCGTTTCCAGTTCCGCCTGGCTCGAGGCGTCCTTCTTCACCAGGGCTGTTTCGCGTTCGCAGACGATCCTGGCCTGATCGAGGCGGGCCGCCGCGCCCAGCAGTTTGCCCTTCCATTCGCCGAGCGGTTCGGGGTTGAGCCGCAGGTGTGCCGGGCCCTGAGGCAAAGCGGCCAGGAGCCGTGCCAAGGCCGTGCTGACCTGCCGTTGCCGCTCGCGTTCCTGCACCGCGATCTCGGCCGCGGTCAAGGCCTCGAGGTAGGTGGCCTTGGCCTCGCCAATCTCGCTGGAATGAAGGATGGCCAGGACGTCGCCGGCGCGGACCTCCTGCCCCAGGCGGACCTGCACTGCCACCACGGTGCCCGCCGCGGTCGGGCGGACCTCTACCAGCGCGGTGGCGTCGAAGGCTACCTCGCCGGTCAAATGCAGCCTGCGGACGAGCGGCGCCGCCTCCACCTTGCGGGTCTTCAACAAGGCGTCGGCTGTGTCTTTGCGGAGCTTGACGACACCTACCTCGTAGCGGCATTCGTCGCAGTCGAGGGTGCGGATGTTATGGGCGCAGAGCTGTGCGTCGATGGCCGCGGGGGTAAGCTCCGCGCTGGCATCGGCCGTGCCCTCTCCTGCCGTGGTGGGCGCGGGCTTCTCGGCGCCATGCCCCTGAGCCTCCCCGGCCGGCGTCTTGGCGGCGAGACACGGATCGGCGGCGCCGGTGTACGCGGCGGTTGCCGGCGTCTTGGCGGCGAGACACGGATCGGCGGCGCCGGTGTGCGCGGCGGCCGGTGGCGCCCCGGCTGCACAGGTGTCGGTCGCGGCCTGCGGCGCCGCGGCGCCAGTTGGGCGGGCTGCGCTCGTGGGGCCGCAGCCCGTCCACAGCATGACCCCGGCCAGCAGGGCGACCGCGACCGCCACAGTCCTGACCTCAAGGCACCCGGTAGTCACCGGTTGACGGCACTCCACTCTTACGTGGTATCCTGACATGGTCTGTATCTCCCTAGCGTTCTTGTGGGTTAGCGAATCAGAGTCTGGCCGGTCAGCCGTTCGGCCGTGGCGGCCGCATCATGGCACGTGGTCAGCGCCTCGACGTACTGCATCTGGGCCGCAAAGAGCGTTTCCTGGGCGTCACGGACCTCCAGGTAGCCCGTCTTGCCCTGAGTGTAGGCCTGGCGCGCCGCCTCCATCGCCTTCCCGGCTTCCGGCAGCAGTTCGTCGGCCAGGCTCAGAGTTTCCTGTTGAGCCGTGCTGAAATCCTGGTGCAGGGCCACGAGCGTTGCCCGCAGCTCCGTCTGCACGGCCCGCCGCTCGTCGGCAGCTTGGCGGAGGTTGGCGGCCGCTTCGCGGATGGCACCCTGATTGCGGTCGAAAAGCGGCAGTGGCACCGTCATCGCGAGCAGGAAAGTGGCCTGATCGTCAGCCGCCGACCAGGCGGCGCCGCCTGCCAGGGTCAGGTCCGGCAAGCGTCCGGCGCGGGCTCCCGCCACGGCCGCTGAGCGTTGCGCGGTCTCGGTCGGCCAGCGGGCCAGATCGGGGTTGCCTTCCAGAGCCCCGAGCAGGTCGTTCAGCGCCGGTAGCGCGGGGATGGCTGCGAGCTCTCCCGCGGCGAGGGTGAAGCTGGGCTCGTCAGCTCCCCACTGGGCGGCCAGGGCGACCCGTGCCGTCCGCAGCGCTCCGGCCGCCCGCTGCAATTCGATGCGGCGGCCAGCGGCCGCGACTCTGGCCTTGCTGAGTTCCAGCGGCGCATCCTTCCCCGCTTGCACCCGCTCGGAAACCGTGTCGACCAGCCGTTGGGCGAGCTCGCCAGCCTCCTGCACCAGACGCAGGCGTTCCTGTGCGGCCAGGACCGCGGTAAAGGCCCGCGCGGTGGCGTGGCGCAGGTCCTGTTGCAGCTGCCGGACGTCCCAGCGTGCCAGTTCGGTCTCAAGCTCGGCCAGGCGGCTGCGAGCCGCGCGCTTGCCACCGGTCTCGAGGCGTTGGCCAAGACGTGCCGTCGTGATGGAACTGCCGAAGACCCCTGAGCCGTCCGTGCCACCGAGGTCTTCGATCTCTAGCTCGGCCTCGGGATTGGGCCGCAGGCGAGCCTGCAGCGCGCGCCCTTCCGCGGCCTCGATGGAACACGCTGCCGCCGCCAGCCTGGCGTTGTGAGTCTCGGCCAGGCCTAACGCCTCGGCACGGGTCAAAGCCCCTTGCGGAAGAACGCCAGAAGCAGGACCGGCAGACTCGCCCCACAGGGGACTGACAATGAACCATGTCAGTATACCTGAACATATTCGGGCCGTTTGTCTTACATCCATAGAGAGGATTCTCCGTCGTGACCCATAGAGGGGAAAACAGGGAAAGGAGACAGGAGGACCCGGACGCGCCAACGAGCTGGCGGGACCCGGCATCGAAAGGGAGCAGGAACGGGGGGGTGGCTCAGAGGCGGAGCACGACCGTGCGGAGAGCGGCCAGGCGTAGGCGCATGTCATGCCGACCGGCAAGGACATGCGTCGGCGGCAGCGGCAGCGCTGGCGGCGTGCCAGCGTCGCGGGGCGTCATGGCCAGGGCGTAGGGTACAGCCTGGCCCAACGTCGCCCGCGGCTGGGCTACTCCGGGAGGAGGCCGGTGCAACAGACCCTTGCCCGGGATGTGCGCACAGCCATCTTCGTCAAGACACTCGGTGCATGGAGCCGCGGTGGTCGACTCAACCGCCTCGACCAGGCGCTCGGCCCCGGCACAGACCAGTCCACCGCCCGGCCCAAAGGCGACATGACCGCTGGCCTGGAAACACAGGATCATGCCCCCGGATGCGGCGGATACCCACGGGAAGCAGAGGGCCAGCAAGACCGCGACTACCCTGGTCATCCAAGTACGCATGAGACAGGTCGACAACGTGGTCGCATCCTCTTTACGCGGAGTTTAGTGCAGAAATCCCAAGGGGCGGCTAAGTCGTCCAATCTCGCCGACCTCGACCACCGCCAAGCCCGCACAAAGGGCGGTGAAGATAACCGCCGTCCTGTCTGCCGTCAAGGCACCCCACCCGATTTCATGGCGGCGCCGCCGTCACTGCCGGTCAAGGCTGTCAGGGTCTCATCGCCCTTGAACGAGACCTTGACTAAGCGCGTTCTCTCTCCTTCTGCCCGCTGGTATCTGACGTCATAGAAGCCGACGGGCTCATCGAGCAGCGCAAAGGTCCCGGCATGGGCGAGACCCAGGCGGAGGTGGGTGTCGATGCTGCGGAGTTCCCCGTCGCCGGTGATGGCAAGGACCATGGCCTGGTGCGCCGCCGGCAGGCTCTCGAGCGACAGCCGTGACTGTATCTCGCCAACGCTCCCGTCCGCCGCGACCTCGACCTGGGTCCGCCGCTCCAACTGGCGAAGAAGCACATCGTAGCACAGCACGCCACGCCGGTGATTTCGGTCAAAAGAGAGAACCGACGCGGCGGGAAAGCGTTCCCTGACCGTCTTGGCCACGGCATCGGGCAGTTGCTCCTGGCCATTGCGATTGCCGCCCGCCAGCAGTGCGCCCAGGAGCAACTCCACGCCGGCCGCCGGCGCCTCGCCGGCGCGCGCCAGCCCAGCGGGAAGGAGCAGCGCCAGCCCGGCTACGGCACCGCACAGACTGAGCTTGATCATGGTTTTTTGCATCCGGCCTACCTCCGCGGTTGTCGGCCTGCCGGGTTAGCGCCCGGCTCAATTCCTGCCAGAATCGTTCCGACTTGGTGCCATTAGGCTACGCCAGCATGGTGAAGCTCCAGGTGGGCGCAGATGAAACCTCGTTCATCTGGGGCAGGGGCTGCCGCTCCGGCCCAAGCGGTGTCGCGTTCGCCCGGGGCGGACTTGGCACCGCAGTCCATCTCACGGCGTTGCCTCAGGGCGGCGACTCAGAGTCAGCCAGGCGCCAACCGGCCGCGACCTGCAGGGCCCGCAGGGCAAGAGCGGTTGAGCGGTCGCGGGAGCCCGTGCCCGCGGTGGTTGGCCAGCCGCCGTCACCCTGCTGGGTCCCAAGCAGGGCCTCGAGCAAGCGGTCACGCCAGCCGGCCAGAGGCGCCAGCGCCGGGGTGGCCGTATCTGAACGGGCCAGGCTAAGGGCTTCGGCCGAAGCGAAGGCAAGGGCAGGGTCCGTGGACGGGGTCTGCGCCAGCCTGGCCAGGGCGTCTGCGACCAGAGACTCGGTTGGGTTCACGCCCAGGCAGAGCAGGGCCCGCACCAGCGTCGCCTCCAAAGCCCCAGGCGCGACGGCGGGAGCGGAGCGTGGCAGCGCCCGCAACGCCTCGCGCAGGTAGGCGGTCAGCGCCGTGTACCCCTCGCGGTTCCACGCCGGATCGAGGCCTTCCGTAACCAGCAGCGCATCCAGCGCTGCGCAGGTCGTTGCCGCCTCTGGAAAGCCCGCCGGACCCAGCGCCAAAGCGCCCTCCGGCCTGCCTTTGGCCAGGTCCAGCGGCCGAACCGACGCGAGCAGGCAGGCACGCCCCCGCGAGAGCAGTTCGCGATGCGTGGCAAGGTTGTCCCGGGCCAGGGCGGTCACCGCGGCCGCGAGCGCCTCCAGCGCCGTTGCCGTCGGCGCGCCCGTCGCCGCCAGGGGGCAGGTGTCCGCCACGCTGCGGCGCAGGTAGTTCACTGCCTGTACCACGGCCACGGTACCGCGCGTGTCGCCAGCCAGGACAGGGGCGTTCTCCAGGCAGATCAGCACCTGCGCCGTCGTCACCGCCTCCCCAGCCCACGACCCATCGGCGCGCTGGTGCGTCAGCAGTAGATTCACCCCGCGACTCGCCGCCATGCGCGCCTCGAGCACGACCGACAGGCCAACCCTGTCCGCCGCGCCGACAGCGCTCGCCGTCAGCAGCGCCAGCAGCCAAGGCAGGCCGCCTGCCCGCCACGCCCTGGAGTCAGGCCGAGGCCACCTGCCGTTGGCAGGGTGATGAGGGGATTTCTGAGCTTCTCGAAAAGGCACGGTGGCATGGACTCCGGGGAGGATGCTTGGCGACCCCGCAATGTATACGCCCGGCCGAAGATTGGGTAACCGCAGTCCCGGCCTCTGGCGGGGGCAAGCCCGAATCCCGGCGGCAAGCGGGTCTTGCAGACGGGGGATACCGCGAACCCGCCCTCAACGGGCTTGGCATCGCGGGCTCCAGGGCGGCAAGCGGGTCTTGCAGACGGGGGATACCGCGAACCCGCCCGAGACGGGCTTGGCATCGCGGGCTCTAGGGCGGCAAGAGGGTCTTGCAGACGTCCGTCAGATATAGCGGGGGTCTCATCTTGCAGCCGCCACGGGCCTCACGGCGCCAGCGTCTGCGCCCCGCGCTCCATGACGAATTGCAGCAGCGGCATCACGAGCTCACCCTGGCGTTGCAGCAGGGCGGTGTCTTCGAGCAAGGGCAGCGCGGGCATCTCCCTGCGGTCTTCGCGCAGAATGCGGGTCGTATCGACCGGCTGCAGAGCGCGGCGCAGCTCGCCGTCGGGGAGGTCGAGGCGCTGCCACTTGAGAGTGGAACGGAAGGTCTTCGCCGCGGCGTCGTACTCCCAGGTGTTGAGCACCAGCCGGTCTGGGTAGAGCGCCACCACTTTGAAGCCGGGACGCGCGCCCGGCGCCAGCGACGGGCAGACGAAGTGCGTCAAGCCGCCGCGGCGGAACTCGAGGTCCAAGTGCAGGTGGCCGCTCAGGGTCGCCAGCACCTGCGGTTGGCTGAGCAGAAGCTGTTCCAGCCGCGGCGCGTCGAGAAAAGTCGGCGGCACCACGTTCTCGTGCAGGATGACCAGCGTCGCCCGGGCACGATGCGCCTCGAGGTCACGGGCCAGCCATTCCCAGGTCGGCGGGTCGAAGGCGTCACACCCTTCGACCCCCGACGCCTTACGGTCCGGCGAGAGAAAGACCAGATGCAGCCCGGCGGCATTGAAGCTGAAGCGCGTCGGTCCGAATACCTTCTCCGCATTCCGGTGCCAGTTGTCGCCGGGGAGAATGGCCACAGGCAGGTCCAACTCGGTATCGAGAAAATCCTTGAAGGCCAATTGGCGGCGCAGGCTCTGCGGCAGAGCGGCCCGGGCGCTGGTGGCAGTGGGATCATAGGCCGAATTGTCGCCCGTCAGGATGGCGAAGTGCGGTCGGACCGTGTCGCGCACCGTCCGGCAGGCGGCGCGAATCATCGGCAAGCGCTCGCCGCCGTCCAGGTGAAAGTCGCTCATCCAGGCAAAGCGCAGCAGCGGCGGCGATTCGGCTCGAGACCAGTCCGGGGCGGCGACGAGCGCTTGCACCTCGAAGGACCGCGCCAGCACGTAGAGATCCTCGAGGCGCACGGAGTTCACTCCCGCGGCCCCTGCCGGCCGGAGCGTCGCCAGGAGCGCCAGCCCGGCCAGCCGCACCAGGCGGCGGCCGGGGCGGGGGCGGACTGAACTGACTGGAGTGACTGGACTGACTGGCCCTGGGCTGGCGCTCGGGCGCCACGCGGGCAGGCGCCGGTCTGGCTGCAAGGGCCTCATTGACAGTGCCTGTGGCGGCTGATGATGTCGCGCTGGAGCTCGGGTTCGAGCGCGACAAAGCGCGCCGAGAAGCCGCCGACACGCACCATGAGATGCGGGAAGTCCTGCGGTTTCGCCAGGGCGCGTTCGAGCTCGGCGACCTCGGTCATGTTGCCCTGGAACATCTGCCCGCCGCCCGCCAGGAAGGCCCGCAGCAGGCCGGTCACGATCTCGGTGGTAGCGATGGACGGATCGAGGTCATACATGCTGCTGGCGCCGCCCCTGAAGCGGTGCAGGTCGAGGCGGTTGTGCGCCGTGACGGCCACGGTGAGCCCCTTGGTCAGGGCCACATTCTGGGGGGTGATGCCCTGCGCAATGGGCTGTCCCGAGTGTCGGCCGTCAGCCGTGGCGCCGAGGGCGCGTCCGGCGATGGGAGCCATGCGGAAGGTCATGATCATGAGCTTCATGCGACCGCCAAGGAGGTTGGTGCGGGCCTCGTAGAGAGCGCAGACGGTGCGCACGACCCGTTGCATCATCGCGTCGGCCTCCTCGCACCCCTGGCCATACTTTGGCAGCGCCAGGAGACGCCGCCGCAACGGCTCGGCGCCCTCGAAGTCGCGGCGCAGGGCCGCGAGTAGCTCGGGCGCGCTGATAAAGGCATCGCGGTCGAATACCGCCCGGCGCAGCGCGTACAGGCTATCGGCCAGGTTGGGCAGTCCGAGGGGGGTCGAACCGGTGTCCTCGTAACGGGCGCCGCCCGCGTTGATGACACGACCGCGGGCCATGCAGTCCTGCACCATGGCCGACACCAGGAACCGCGGCCGCAGGCGGCCCCAGGCCTCGGCGGTGATATCCATCAGGCGGAAGGTCGCCTCGGTCAGACGCTGCAGTTCGCGCTCCATGGCGCCGTAGAGATCCTCGAAGCAGGCATAGTCGGGCAAGGCCCGGGTCAGGTCCGGCAGCACGCTGACGCCAGAGCGCAGGCAGACCCCGCCGTTGAGCACCAGCTCGAGGATCTTCGGGGTGTTGATGAAGCCGCTGAACAGCAGGTCGCCGTTCATGCCCTGTGGCGAGACCTCCATGCAGCCGCCGCACATGTACATGCGGGCATCCTCGACGGGCATGGCCTCCCCGTGGGTCATCGCCGCCACGATGGCCGGGTCGCTGAGGACCTGGGCTCGATTGCCGCCGTGCGCCAGATCCGCCGCCGCCAGGCGCAGCAGTTCAGGCTCGGGATGCTCGGGAAGACGAATGTAGACGGAGGGATGCGAGAGATTCAGGGCGGTGATGGACTCGACCATGAGGCGGGCCAGCGGGTTGAAGGCGCTGCTGCCGTCGGGATGGCAGCCGGCGACCACAATCGTCTCCACCCAGCCGTCGTTGCCATGCATCAGGCGTTCGTGGAAGCGGATGAACAGCTCGTCGATGAGCTCGCGGGCGCTGTCCAGCGTCTCGGCACCGCTGGCGAGATCGCGTTCGAGGTAGGGCCAGAGCCAGTAGTCGAGGCGGCCTGGCCCATTGCCGCCGTGCGGATTCTCGAAGATTGTGGCCAGGTAGAGGAAGTGGAATGCCTGGACCGCCTCGCGGAACGAGCGCGCGCCGTGCCGCGGGACCCATTCACAGAGCCCTATCTGCGCGGCGATTGCGGCCCGCTGGTCGGGATCGCCCGCGGCGGCGAGGGCCTGCCGCAGGGCCGCCAGATGCTGCTCGTTCCAGTCCAGCACGGCCTGCACACAGAGGCGCATCCCCGCGAGCGTCTGCCGTCCCCGTTCATCCTGAGTGGGCCAGGCCGCATCGAGGCGTTGCAGCAGGGCTTCGATGCCGCCCTGAACCCCCCATTCCCAGTGCCAGCCGATATGCCCGGGAGCGCACCCCGCAAAGCCGGCCCAACTCTCGGCGGAGAGGCAGTAGCGCCCCAGTTCGGGGACCTCGGCCGCCAGGCGCCGGGCGATGACGGCGCCCGCATCCAGCTCGGCGCAGCGCCCTCCCCAGCCGCCGCTGTCGGGCGCCTGGGCGCCAGGTACGGCCTGGTAGATGTGCCCCACCAGTCGGCCGTCCGGGAGCAGGCACACCGGCTCGTTGACCAGGCTATAGGCAAAAGCCTTGGCCTGACGCAGGTGCAAGGGCTCGTCCTGGAACTGCTCGAAGAAGGCGCGCTGCCAGTTGGCGGCATGCGGGCTTGTGCGGGGCACGGCAATGCGCTCCCGCGACGCCCCCAGGAAGGCGGCAGTACGGGCTGACAGTGAAGACGAGATCGCAGTCATCAGGTTGCCTTGTACGAGTACCAGAGAACGCAGCCCCCGCCCCTGGCGGCGTGCTGGCCTGCCTTATTCATGAATGGCCATTTCAACCACCAAGAACACCAAGAACACAAAGAAGAGGTCAGGGCCTTTCGATTCTCAATTCTGTCAACCACAGAGAGCACCGAGAGCACAGAGAGTAACACACAGGAGAAGAGTAAGTTATGTGCATATCGTCCATCTTCTATTGCCACCCTCTGTGACCTCTGTGTCCTCTGTGGTGAAAGAGTCGAGTGTAGTAGAATCGAAGGGTCCTAAAGAAGAGGTAAAACGGTGAGAATCGTGCAACCATTTGCCCTGCATTATCTTGGTGATCTTCGTGTTCTTGGTGGTGAATAATCCAGGCTAGAGCAGGGAATGGAAGTGCAGGGGCAAGCCGCGCAGCAGATTCAGTACATTATTCCAGACCAGCACGGTGACGATGGTGGCTAGGAGCAGCCAGTTCAGCGCGGCCACCAACAGGTGAACGAAGCCGGCGCGACTCCCGCCACAGAGCACCGACCAACCCAACAGGGTGCTGGCGACCAGCCAGAGAGCATAGACCGCCAGCGTTGGGTAAAAGAAGACTAAGACCAGGTGACGAAACTCGGCCGAGTAACCGCCCGCATTGCTCCAGAACGTGGGGGTTTCCTTCAACCCCACCGTGACCAGCACCAGCATTCCGAACCCGGTTAGCAGGGCGCCTGCCAGCAGCGCGCCAAGTGATTCCGACTCCACGCTATCCTCCGTCCTTTTCCTGGGTCAGACTCGTGCCGTGGCAAGCAGGTTCCGCGCTTGCGCCAGGTCAACCGCAATCTGCCCGGCGCCGCTGACCCGGTTGATGCGGAGGATCTGCCTGACGGCAGGGCAGGGACGGCAGAGGATAAACTGCCCGCCGCCGGCTTCGGTGACCTCGCGGAGGCGCATGAGGAACCCTGTTCCAGCGCCGTCCATGTCAGCGCAGTAGCCGAGATCGACGATGCAATCCCGGCGGGTGATGGCCGCGGCCAGGGCCGAGCGGTCGAGGTCACCCAGTCGGTCGGTATAGAGTTCCCCGTAGACGGCGACGACGACGGCCTGGCCGACGGCGTCGATGCCCAGCATGCAGCGTCCCGCCTCGGCGCTCCCCGCCGCCCGCGGCACGGCATGGGTCAGGTGTTCGAGCACGCCGTCCCGCAGCAGGTCCCAGGCCCGTGACCGAATCAATTGTCGGCGGAAGGCGGGACGGATGCCGTAGACCCAGACCTCCGTCCCCAGCGGGCTCAGTTGCCGTCGGCACTCGGCCACAAACGCCACTGCGGCCGAGGAGACAGAGCGGATATGCGAGACATCGAGAACGAGGACTTCCGGGGGGTCCGCCAGCAGCCTGGCCCCGAGCTCGGCTGCGACGCCGGGCGCTTCCTCCGCCGGGACGGGTTGCACCCGCAGGCGAGTGCCCTCGGAGAAGAAGATTGGCGGGGCCTCGGGGGCCTGCCGGCGCCGCCGCGAAAAACGCGTCGGCAGGCGGTCGGCGAGCAAGGTCGGCGCCAATAGCCAAGCGATCTTGGCCATCCCTACGGCATAGCGTCGCCACAGACGCCGGGGTTCCTGCGCCATCCGGTACACCCACTCCAGCCCCGAGTGCTGCATCCACCCCGGAGCGCGGGAGATGGCGCCGGTGATGAAGTTGAAGGTGCCGCCGATGCCGATGGTCACCGGGACCTTCAGACGGTGGCGATTCCGGCGGAACCAGAGTTCCTGTTTGGGGTTTCCGAAGGCGACCAGGAGGAAGTCAGGGTGAGCGGCGTTGATGCGCTCGCAGATAGGAGTGTCTTCCTCGTACGCGGACGCCAGTTTGCCTCCCTCGGTGTAGACGAAGGGCGCATCCACGGCGGCGATGCGCAGGCCAGGGTTCGCCTCGAGCAAGAGTTGGGCCGCGGCCTCGGTGACTTCCGGGCGGCCCCCGAGGAAGTACAGCGAGGCCTGCCGGGTCGCAGCGGCAGTTGCCAGGGCCGGAACCAGGTCGGCCCCCGTCACCCGGGTCGGCAGCGCGCAGCCCAGCAGTCGCGAGGCCCACACCAGCGGCATCCCGTCGGCCGTCGCCAGGTCGGCTTCGCGCAGGATGCGCAGCAGCTCGGGGTGCCGATGCACCGAGGCGAACCAGCCGTGCGCATTCACCACGAAGTCGACGTTGATGGTCACTACCAGGCGCGGTCGGCCGTCCCGCCGGTAGTCCTCAGCCAGGGCGAAGACGGCCTCGACCGCGGCGTTCAGGGTCAGGAGATCCAAGGGCAGTCCCAGGACGACGGTACGCTCTCGCCACATCACGCATCCTCCCGCGAGGCGGCGGCGCCTGCCCCGCCCTCTGCCGCTGGTATCCGCGGGCCCAGGCCGGCTTCCTGGCGCATGAGACCATAGATCTCGCGGATGCAGGCGAGCTCCGCGGGCAGCTTGCGGTTCGAGGAGATCGCGGCGGCGGAGTCGGGGTCAGCCGGGTCATACCCGTGCATCCCCGCGATCCGTCGCGCCCCCATGAACCCGGGGATGACCAGCACGCCCGAATGCACCAGGAAGATCAGTTCGCCGTACATCGCGTCCGCGAAAAACACCCCCCGGCGCCGCAGTTCGCCCTCGCTGAGGATGCGCCCCATGGGGTGGTTCTTGAGCCACCCGGTCAGGCGCTGCCGCGCCGTCTCGTTGAGGAACCAGAAGCGGAGCATGGTCGAGTCGTAGAACGCCACGTAATCGCGGCCGTAGGTCAGGCCCAGGGTCGCCGCCTCGGCCTGCAGGTCGCAGACCCGCTCCACCGTGTGCATGCCATGATCGGTGAAGACGTACCAGGAAACCTCGTCGTACAGCGTCTCAGCCAGGGCGAGCAGCTGGCGGATGCGCCGGTCGAAATCGCGGACCAGTTCGGTGACTTCCGGCCCCGCGTTGCCGCGGGCATGCATGAGCGCATCCAAGGCGCCGAAAGCAGCATAGACGAAGCTCAGGGGCGAGGCGCGCAGGCTCTCTTCGAGCTGCCCAAAGCGGCTGCTGTCATCGCCGTCACCGGTGAAGACGGCGTAGGGCACCCCGGCCGCCGTGAGGTCGTCGAAGATGGTCGGAGTGCCCCGCAGCCCCCCAGGGACCCAGATGCTGTATTTCTCGGCATAGTCGAAGAGCGGCAGGAGACGAAAGGGGACGTTGTAGAGCTGGAAGTAGCCAGTGAAACCGTAGGCCCGCTTCACGATCCGACTCAGGATCGAGCGGACCCGCCCCCGGCTGAACAGCGACTCCGGCAGGAAGCGCAGCAGGCGCAGGGGGCGGAAAGGGGAGGTGCTGGGGCTGTAGTAGAACGAGGACCACATGCGATGGCGTTCCGGCATGACGCCGGAGATGATGGACGGATCGCAGGCGGAGGAGTACCCGAGAATGGTCTCCAGGCTCTTGCGCTCGACGGTCAGGCCGTCGAGGAAGAAGGGGTGGCGCTGGAGCACCTCCCAGCCGAAGGCGTCGATGAACAGGAAAAGAGCCAGTTTTGGGCGTTTCATGAGAACCTGAGTTGCAGTTGTTTGAAGCGCTCTTCCACGGTGTCGCGGTCGTCCCCCGCGGCGTTGAGCAAAGCCGCGGCTTGAGCCCGGTCGGGGGACGACCCGAGCAGCAGCGGCAGGGCCGCCAACAGCCGCAGCCGAGGATGGCAGAACAGCCAGCCGACACTCGGCCGCAGGGCCTGCTGCCGGAAGGCCAGCGCGTTCACGCACAGCGAACGGACGCGCCCCGGCGGCTGAGGGCAGCGACGCAGGCGGGCGGCGTAGTCCCCGTCGCCCGTGCCGAAGCCCCCAAGTCTGCGCCCCTCATACCAGCGCAGGAAACGCAGGAAGTAGTCACGCACCTGGGGCCATTCCTGGCGCAGGGGCACCGCCAGCAGTCGCTCGACTTCAGCCCACTCCTTGAGCTCGATGGCGCGGCGATACTGCTCGATCAGGAACGACGCCTCCGGCAGCCCGGGTTCGGCGGCCAGCTCCTGGATAAGCACCTTCTTCGCCGCGTAGCGGATATCGTACCGCCCCGTGATCAGGAGCGCACAATCGCCAAAGGCCAGCAGGGCCTTGAACATGAACTTCACCATGGAGATCGGGTCGGGCGCTTCGTAGAGGGTGGGCCGACCGTCCAGGAACCGCGCCACATCGAGCAGCAGCGCGCCGCGGTTCATGAGCAAGCGGGCGCCTTCCGAGCTGGGGACATCGGCAAAGCCGTACGGCGGCATCAGCGACAGGATGGCCGGATCGCCGCTGACGACCTGGTGACCCCAGCGCATCTCGCAGTTGAGCAACGAGGGTTCAGCTCGGCGCAGGCGGCGTTCGCTGTACAGGCAGAGGTCAACCGGGATGCCGCAGGCCAGGCCCAGTTCACCTTCCGCCGCTTTGAGGCGCTCCCGCAATGCGTTGGCCTCGCCTCGCCCGAGATCGTCGGAGACAACCACCAGATCGTAGTCGTTGAAGGGAACCTGCTTGCCGTCGCGCAGGAAGGGCGTCCCTTCGCCGCGGCCGTAGCCGCCCAAGAGGACCACGGCCCGAATCCGGGCGGCTTCCGGCAAGCGGGCGACGGCAGCGGCCACCCGGGCCATATCCGCGGCGATGCGGGCGTCCAGTTCGTTGGACCCTTTCAGGGTGTACTTACCCACGAGGCACCTCCTTCGGCGGCAAGCGTCGGTAGTACTCGCGCAGCCCCCGGTAATGGGCCGAATGGTAGGCCACCCGGAAGGCGAGGTTGGCGGCGACGCTGCGCAGATGGCCCGTTCGGGCGGCTTCCAGCGCATCGCGGAGGATTTCCTTCAGGCAACGCCCGACCTGCCGCACGAGGCTGGGCCGCTGCCCGAAGATGTGCGCGTAGGCCATGCCATGGCCAAATTCCCGCCGACGAATCTGTGCCGTGCTGTAGTTGTGCGAGTGTTCGACCCGGGAGTCGGGCACATAGACGAAGCGGGCCCCATCCCGGCGACAGCGCCGGGACCATTCGAGGTCCTCGGCGATCCCCTCTTCACGGAACCGCTGCTTCTCCCACAACGAGCGTCGAAAGGCGCAGGAAACCGCCGAGAAGAAGGTGTCGTTATCCGGGGTCAGCCAGGTTGGGTTGAAGGCTCGAGCGTGGTCGAAGCGCACTAGGAAGGTCGCCTCGGCCCGGGGTTCCTGGCGGCTGCAGGTGGCGTCCGCCGTCCCTCGGGCGATGGGTTCGACCAGAAGCGCCAGCCAGTCATCGTGAAGAGGGATGGCATCGGCATTGAGGAAGACCACGATGGCACTCGTCGCCTTCTCGACCATGAGATTGAGAACCCGCCCGGCAACGTAGTCCTCGGGACGGATGCGGGTGAGGCGCTCCGGGTTGGCCTTCTGGATCACCTCGAGGGTCCCGTCGGTCGAGCCGGAATCGACGTTGAAGAGCACGAACGGGCAGCCGCGCTGGCGCCCAAGCCTCTCCAGCGCCCGCTGGACGTGAGGCATCTCGTCCTTCGATCTCATGATCACCGCGACGGGATCCATGCGGCTACCCTTTCCCCGCCACGACGGCGCGATAGACCTCGTGTACCTGCCGGGCCGCGTCCTCCCAGGTGAAGCCGCGGGCGTAGTCCACGGCCCGCCGGGCCGCGTCCGGGTCAGGCGGCTGTGCCAGGGCGCGCTCGATGGCCGCCAGGATGGCGTCCTCACGCTCCGGGTCGAAGGTCGGCACGACCTCGCCGGCCAGTTCGCCCATGGAGGAGGTGTTCGAGCAAACGACCCGCGCCCCGCAGGCCAGCGCTTCGAGGATCGGGAAGCCGAAGCCTTCAAACAGCGACGGGTAGACCATCAGACTGCAGGCCGAGTAGAGGTGCGGCAGATCCTCGCCGGCTACAAACCCCGGCAACACAATGTCCTGAGCGCAGGGGCTGGCGGCCGCAGCGGCGCGAATGCTGGCGGCCCCATTCCAGTCCGAGCCCGGCAGGACCAGCTTGGCGGGGCTCCCGGAGCGCCCCTTCCAGGCGGCGAAAGCCCGGATCAGGCGAACGTGGTTCTTGGCGGGATGCTCCAGCCTGGAGACGTAGACGATGAAGGGCCCCTCGACCCCGAAGCGTTCCCTGACGCGCTGGCGGGCGGCCTGCGGCTCGAGGGGATGGAAGCGTTCCGTGTCGATGCCGTTGTAGATCACGGTCAGGCGCTCCGCCGGGTAGCGGATGAGGCGCACGATGTCAGCGCGGGTAAAGCGACTGACGGCGATCACCCGGTCGGCCCGGCGCACCATGCTCGGCACGAGGCGACGGTTGAAGCACATGCGGGCCCGGTCGTATTTCCCCTCAATATGGAACGTGGCCAGGTCATGCACCGTGGCCACGGTGGGGACCCCCTTGAGCAGCGGGATGCGCCGATAGCTTGGCACGTGGACCAGGTCGTAGTGCCGGCGGCGGGCCAGCACGGGCAGGACGGTGTTGTGCCAGAAGATGCTGCAGATCGGCCGCGCCCACAACGACGGGAACGGCACCACGCGCCAGGAAGGCGGCAGCGCGGGGATGACCCCGGCATCGCAGCGCGGCACCAGCACCTCGCCCGTCAAACCCTCACGCTTGGCCAAGTGCTGCAACAGAGCACACACATAGGCGGCCACGCCGGTTCGCCCCCCCTGCAGGACGAAGGCCGAGAAACCCACTTTCAGGACCTGTGACTCCATGCTTACCTCGCCCTTCGTCTCCGGGACCCCTAAGCCGCCGCCGTCAGCCCCCGTGGGCGGCAATCACCTCTCGATACAGGCTCTCGGTGCGGCGCGCGATGACCGCCCAGTCGTAGTCGCGCCGCGCCTTCTCGTGACCCGCCTCCCCCAAGGCCCGCCGCAGTTCGGGGTTCTGCGCCAAGGTTTCCAGGCGCTGCACCAGGGCCTCTTCATCGTCGGGCGGGAAAAATAGCACGTCTTTGCCGTCCTCGGCAAAGCCCGGGATGCCGCCGACTCGAGTCGCGATCACGGGGGCACGAGCCGCCCAGGCCTCCAAGACCACGATCCCGAAGGGTTCGTGCCGGGTGGGCAGGACGAAGATATCCGCCGCCCGGAAGGCCGCCGGCAGCAGCGGATCCTCCGGACCGAAGCCGGGGATCACGGTGAACCGATCCTTTGGGATGCTCGCGGCCGCGGTCGCCAGGATGCGCTCGTGGTAGGCCTCCGCCGTGACCGGCCCCACCAGGACCAGACGCCAGTCGCGATGCTGCTTCAGGAAGCGGGCAAAGGCCTGCACCAGCAGCAGTTGGTTCTTCTGGTAGTCGAGGCGCGACACGCAGACCACCAGTTTATCGCCCGGCGCCGCTCCGCAGCGGCGGCGGAAGAGGTCGCCGTCCGCCTTGGCGAAGTGATCGACGCGGACGCCATTAGGCACGTACTCGACCCGCTTGCCGGGATAGCGCGCCTGGACCTCGGACACCTCGTTCGCCCCGACGCAGATGATGGCGGCGGCATCGCTGAGGGTCCGCCGAGAGCCCAGCAGCAGGCCGATCAACTTGCCCCATTCGAGCTTGCCGCGGAAGGGCTCGATCATGTCGGCATTTTCGGCCTCCGGCACCCGGAACTGGCCGCCATGCAGGGAGACCACGTAGGGAATACCCCGCCGCCGCGCCACGGTGCGGACCGTGCCCCCGAAGCGAAGCTGGACGTGCGCGTGCAGGATCGACACCTCCGGCTCGCTCAACAAGGCCCGGTAGAGGGCGTAGGACCAGGCATTGCCACCCTTCAAATCCAGGGCCCGGCGCGCCTCCGGACCGAGGAACAGCCAAGGGTACACATACGGGAAGCGCCGCACCGCAACGCCACGGACGCTCACCGCTCCCGGGGGCGCCATCATCGCGGCGCAGAACACCGGACTGGCGATGCCGCGCGCGATCAGCTCTTCGGCCGTGCTGAACACGACCGTCTCGGTGCCGCCCCAACGGTCGGGGTTGACCCGCCGCAGCACCTGGACCACCTTGCGGAGTTCCACGCTCATTCCTCGCCTCCCGCGCGGTCAGCCGCGGCCCTAGTCGATCCCCATACCTCGCGCAGGCGGAGCCGGGCTCGTTCCAGCCGGGCCAGCAGCTCCTGGCGGACCTCGCGGCTGCGGCGATCGAAGCCAGCCCGCTCGGCCAGCAGCCGCCGAAACTCGCTCTCCAGGCGCCCGAAGTCGCAGGTCTCGACACTGCCGACCGAGGTCAGCCCGAAAGGCTCCAGAAAGTTGTCTACTTTGGACCCGCGGCTGATGCCGATGATGGGCACGTGCAGGATCGAGGCCAGGATCAGCAGATGGAGCCGACTGGAAGCGATCACATCCAGGGTGCCCGCCACGGCCAGGATCTCGCCGGGCTCGTAGCGGCCCTCCACCACCACGGCCTGCTCCGGCTGCCGCATCGCCTCTCGCAGCCCCCGCATCAGCAGCGCGTCGGTGAGCGGATTCATGGGGACGAAGACGATCCGCGCCTGCCCCTCGTCCACCAGGCGGTCAAGCATAGCCACCAGCCCGGCGCGGTCGCGAATCTCGCGCTGGGCCGACACGCACAGACCGACTTTGCGGCCGGGCGCCGACAGAAAGCGCCGCGTCGCTTCGGGGAGCCGCACCTGCTCGAGGGGAGTCGGTTCGAGCAGCAGCGCCGAGTCGGCCCCGACGAGGGCGCCGGGGAGGGGGCCGCAGCGCCGCACTTCGCGGAGGCTGGGCTCGTCCCTGAGGACCACCAGGGACGCCTGCGACAGTTCCTGGCAGATGCGCTGCCGGGCCCGCCCCTGGCGCCGTTGCTCTTCGGCCCGCACGGCGTCGAAACGGCCCCCCGTACAGCGGCTGAGCCACTGCAGGAGGGTGCGGCGCCGCCCGGGGAGAAGGGTGTACCAGACCGGGTTGAGTTCGCTGTTCATGCCGACTCCCCAGAGCACCGTGGTGCGGCCCGCCTCGCGGGCCAGTCGCAGCATTCCGAGGGGGATTTCGGGATAGTCGGACAGCCCGGTGGCGCCACCCCAGACGAAGGCATCATGGCTGCGCAGGGCCTCGGCCATGCGGGTGCGGCTGTACGGCGGACTGAAACCGAACAACTCCAGCGTCTCCACCCCGAGCTTGCGCGCCGTGGCCGGTCCGTCGTTGGTGCTGACGGTGAGGCGCGCGCCGGGACAGTCGTGACGGAGGATGCCGACGATGCACTCGAGGATGGCCTCATCCCCGACGTTATCGCAGCCGAACGGGACCCCGCCGATGAGGATGCGTGGAGCGGTCATCTGGGAACTCCCGCGACAAGGTCGAGAACGCGGTTGAGCCGCCCGATACCCAGGGAGCGGAAATCCCTCAGGTCTTCGGAATGTACCAGGCGGAACAGGCGCAGGCAAACCGCCCCGACCGCCAGGTAGGCGCAGCCCAGTCCGAGCAGGGCAGGGAGCGTCAGCCGGTTCGCCAGGAAGGCGGGCGCCGCAGACAGGATGAGCGAGGGAATGGCGATGCGCAGCAGGAACCCCGTGGGGAAGAAGATCCCGCCGATGAGACGGCGCACGGTCCGCAGGCGGAGGGGAATCGTCAGCGCGTAGGTGCCATAGACCGCAACCACCGCGCCGGCCATGCCGAAGTGGGGTATCAGGGCGACGTCCAGAGCCAGGTTCAAGCACACCTGGAGCAGCAGCATCGGCAGCATATCGAGGTTCTTCTCGCGGGCCGTGATCGCCATCGACAGGGGAATCGATACCAGCGGCAAAACGTGGAAAACACAGAAGGCGGACGCCACCGGACCCGCGGCGCGCATGCTCTCGCCGTAGATCAGCACAATCCCCTGCGGGGCAAAGAAGACGCCGAACGCGGCCAGGGGCACGGCAATCAGAATGAGTCCCTTGTAGCACGCATTCACCAGGCGGGGCAGGCAGTTGGGGTCGCGGGTGTAGGCCTCAGCGAAACCGGAGAGAAACAGCGACTGTACCGCCGTGGGCACCAGCCCGATGACGATGGCGGGCGTCGAGTAGCCCAGGTCGTAGATGCCGACCAGTTGGGTAGAGAAGAACGCCCCCAGAAAGAACACCTCGGTGTACTTGTCCATCAGCATGCGGATCAGACTGCCCCCCATGATGGGCAGGGCGGTGCGCAGAACCCGCGCTTTGCCGATGCCTTGTGGGGGGGAACGCCAGTGCAACCCCCGAATGTGCGCAACCAGCAGCACGAAACCCACCACGGCCGCGGCGGCGAACGACACCGCCTGAGCGGCCAGCACCGTCCCCGCCTCGGGCCGAAAACGCATTCCCACATAGAGAAGGGCCACCCAAAGCAGGCCCTGCCCAATCCCCAGAATGCACACGTCGCGGCTGCGGAAAAGAGCGGTCAGAGTATCGTTGGCGAAGCCCTTGGCCACCACGGCGGCAACCAGGACCCCAGTCAGCCACAGCAGATGGCCAAAAGACACCCCGAAAGCCCGGTTCAGCAGCGGCAACGCCACCTGCAGCGCCACGCCGCACCCCACCGCCGCGACCGCCTGCAGGGCGAAGGCGCGCCGCAACAAGCGAATCATCCCGGCCCGGTTATGATTGAGCTCGAGTTCCGGCAAAAAACGAATCAGGGCGGCATTCAGACCCAGCCCGCAGAACACCACCAGGTACTCGCTGAGGTTCTTGCACAGGCTGTAGACTCCGTACTTGGCGGCGCCCAGTTGGCGGACGGCGATCACGGAGATGCCGAAGTAGACGGCGAAGAGCACCAGCTTGCTCAACAGCATCCAGGGGACTCCGCCCATGGTGCGGGCCGAGAAGAACACGCCCGGCGGCGGCTCGGTGGGGGCGGGTGCGGCAGTGTTTTCGGAAGCCATAGTCTCACTCGGTCCCAGGTGGCCGCCGCGGCGGTGGCGCGGTTGGTGCCTCCGCCGTCATGGCAGCACCGTCGGTTTCGTGGTGCCCGTTCCCCCGCGGATCTGCTGACGGTACAAAGCCGAGCCGCTGTCCCCTGCCACGGTCAGGGCGAACGAGCGCATGGCAGCCTCCACGACGCCGCGGGCAAATTCGAAGCGCCGAGCGGGAATGTAGATGATATCGTCGGGAGCCAGCGGCACGTCCGCGGCCTTGCCCCGCAGCAGATCCTCCAGGTCCACCTGGCCGAGGCGGGGTTCGGCCAGTTTGCCGCGGATCAGATACGCCGTCCGCCCGGCCCCCGCCAGCGTGCCCCCCGCTTCCGCCAGCGCCCCCATGAGCGTGACCGAACCGTAGAAGCCGATGCTGCGTGGAAACTGCACCTCCCCCAGGACGTAGACACTCTTCTTGAGCACCGAGGGGATGTGGATGATGTCCCCGGAGGCGAGGTCAGCGTTCCAGGCTGTATCGCCCTTGAGGATAAGGGCTTCGAAGTCGACCGGCACGGTGGCGCCGCCGCGGATGAGGACCGCGTGTTGCAGGTCGGCGAGGTCGACCGTCGAGGCCCGGTACTGGCCGCTGCTGAGGCCGCCGGCTCGACAGAGGGCTTCCACGATGGTGGTTCGGCCGTGCATCGGGTACATCCCCGGATTGGTGACCTGCCCGAGGACCGTGTAGGACAGGCTCCCGAAGGTCACCGGAACGACGTTGATCAGGTAGTACCGGTAGGTCTGGGCCAGCAGCCGCTGCAATTCCTCCCGCAGCTCGTCGACGGTCCGCCCGGCGGCCCGCACCGTGCCCACCCCCATGTAGGTGATCGAACCCGAGGGATCGATCGGCACCCGTCGGCGGCTGTTGTCCAGCCCGTAGATGGAGACCTCCAGCGCGTCGCCGATCCCCAGGCGGTAGGGCTCCGCCGACACCTCGCCGCCGGGCGGAAGGGGCGGCGGCGGCTTCGGCGCTTCCGTCGGCAGCAGTACCGGCGTCCCGGCCGCGGCCGCCGTCAGATCCAGCTTCCGCGCCCCACGGCAGCCGACACTGAGCAGGACCCCCAGAGCCAGGCCGAGGGCCGCTAACCGACGGGCCGACAGGGCCCCGTCACGGCGTGGTTTTAGTCGGGAAAAGCACATCTTCCACCAACTGTGTGCCGGCCCCGGAGGCAAAGCTGCGGACGAAGACACGCACCGCCTCCTTGGCCAGCTCGCGGCTAAACTGGAATGGTTTCGTCGGCACATAGATGAGGTCGCCGGGAACGAGGTAGAGGTCCTGTGCCTTGCCGGCCAGGATCTTCTTCAGACTGACGACGGTGGGCTGCGGATCCGCCAGCGAGCCGCGCACCACGACGATCTCATCGAGGTCCGCCAGCCCGGTCGTGCCGCCCATGTCCGCCGCGCCTCCCGCCAGGGCCCCGACCAAGGTCAGCCCATCGGTGTAGGCCATGGCCCGGGGCTGTCGCACCGCCCCCAGCACGAAAATCTCCGCGTTCTTGCCCAGTCCGGAGGCGATAAACACGATGTCGCCCGGTTCCAGCAGCACATCCTTGCTGGCCTCATTCTCGTTGAGCAAGCGTTCGAGGTCGACCTCGAGCTTCCGTCCACCCCGCAGCACGTAACTTTCCCGCAGGGAGGCGATCTCGACGGTGGTGGCGCGATAGACCCCCTGGGCGATGCCCCCCGCCCGGGCGATGCCCTGGCGCAGCGTGGTGGGGATATCCAGGGCATACACGCCCGGCGCCCGAACCTTGCCGTGAATCATGAACAGGTTCCGCGCAAACTGAATGGGAACCACGGTCACCCGCGGATCGGGGAAGAGTTCGGTCATGCCCGCGGCCAGCTCCCGACTGACCTCGGCCGGGGTCTTGCCCGCCGCCGGGACGCCATTGCGGAAGAGGTAATAGAGCTTGCCGTCGGGGGCGACCGGGACGTCCGAGAAGGTGGTATCAGGATGCCCGAACACGGAGATTTCCACCACGTCCCCGACCTGCAGGCGGTAGGGCTCGGGGGCCGGGCTGGCGGCCGGGGACTCGGCCGCGACAGGAGTGACGACGGGGGCGGCGGCGGGGGCCGGGGTCTCGGCCGCGCCCAGGACGGCGCCCCGGCAGAGAAGCGCGGCGGCCAGCCCAGCCGCCAGGCGGCAAAGGGGCCGTCGCGCCAGCCTTCCCCAATCGCGTTCGAGCGCGCTCATGCCAGCGCCTCCGCCGGGGCCGCGCGCCGCGCCACGGCGCGGTGGCCGGGATGGTTGAGCAGGAATCCGAACGGCCGCTTGCCGCCCTCCCGCAGCCGCTCGAGGGCCTCGTTCAGGGGCCCCCGGTGGGTGCGTCCTGCCGCTACCACCACCAGCAGGCTGTCCACCTGGCGTGCCAGGATGATGGCGGCGGGGTCGGCGCTGACGGCGGGGAGATCCAGGCAGACGAGGTCGTAGCCCGAGGTCAGCGCATCCTGTAAGCGCCGCATGCTGACGCTCTGCGCCCGTTCCGGCAGATCAGCAACCGGGCCGGACACCGACAGGACGTCGACGCCCGAGGCGCGGACCGGCAAGGCGTCGAAGGGGACCTGATCGCGCAGGTAGGCCTCCAGCCGGGCTCCGGCGTGCTCTGTCGGGTCCGCCGGCGTCGACCAGCACACCCGCGCCACGGCCAGGCCACGCTCGGCCATGTAGGTAGCGTACTCCGAACAGAGTCGGCTGACACCCTCGCCGCCCGCGGCCGAGGTCCAGCCCACCACCGTGGCACGCCGACCGTCGCTGCCGTGGGTCGGCAGGACGTCGGCCAGCCGTCGGCAGTAGGCCAGCAGGCCCGACTCGGCAGCCCCCGCCCGCGGCCGGGGCTGCGGCACCACCGCCACGCAGGGAATGAGGTAACGCAGGTCGAGCTGCCGGGCCGTCCGGATACGCGGGTCGGCCAACTCCACCAGGAGCAGCAGCACCAGCACCCCGAAGGCCCCCATCCCGGCGCCGACCGGGGCCACCAGAAGCGCCAGCGACGAGCGCACCCGGCCGGGCGCGGTGGCGGGTTCGATGACCTCCAGGTCAGCCAGATCGACCTGCAGCGCCAGGGTCGCGTCACCGGTGCTGCGCTGCAAGCAGTTGACGAAGTCCTCGGCGATCGTCCGTTCGGCCAGCAACGAGCGGTAGGTCAGGTCGCGGGCGGGCATCGGCTCGAAGCGCGCGGTCAGTTCCCGCATCTCGGTCTGCAGGCTGGCCACCCGCTGCTGGGCCACTTCCCGCTCGGCCTCGAGATTCAGCAGATCCCGGCGGAACTGCTCCTTCAGGGGATTCCGTTCGTAGACATTCTCCATCGAGGCATTGATTGCTTTGTCGGACAATGCCTTACGCATCTCCTCAATCTCACTCTCGAGCTCCTTGACACGGGGGTTGGCGGGACCGTACTGGGTGCGAGCCTGGAGCAGGGCGACCTCGGTGTTCGTCAGTCGGCGCTTCAGCGGATTGTCCTCAAAGGATTCGCGCACGACCTGGTCCGGCAACCCGTCCGCCAGGGTCTTGTACTTGCCGATCCGCACCTCCAGCGCCTCGAGTTCCAGGCGGGCACCGCTCAGGCGTTGCGACATGGCCGAGACCATCTCCAGGTAAGCCTGATGCTCCGCCTGCGGTTCGAGGAAGCGGTGTTCCTCCTGGAAGGCTTTCAGCTTGGCATCCACCGCGCTCAGGCTGCCCTCGGCCTCCTTGGCGCGGGCCGCAAAATCGTCGTGCATCTGGCGGATTTGGGTGGCGTAGAAATCGCGATTGCGGCGGACGGCAGCCTGGGCCAGGGCATTCACCGCGCGCACTGCCAGTGCCCCGTCAGGCAGGCCCGCGAGACGCAGTTGGATGACCTCGGAGGACTTCTCGGGGCGGACCTCCAGGCGTCCGGCCAGAGCCGCCGCGGAGAGCCCCAATTTCCCCTCGTCAATGGCCTCGTTGAGGACCTCGGGCATGGCGATCATCTTGACCACGGAATTCTGCGAGAGCGGGCTCAGGGCGAAGGCTGACCCGGGGACGGGCCGGACCCGCTTCTCCTGGTCTCTGCGGTAGAGGAGAACCGCCTGGGCCCCATAGCTGGTGGTGAACAGCCGCCGCGCCGCGAGGGTCCCGGCGGCGAAACCGCAGAGCGCCACGATCAGCGCCAGCCAGGACCGGCGCAGGACGCGCTTGCCCAGCAGCGGCAGATCCAGCATCTTGTACCACTGGTTGGCAGGGATGTCGCGCAACAGCGGCTCGCCTTCGCCGAGGCGGACCGCGGCCTCCCGGGCAGGTTCCGGGGGTAAGGTCGGCGGCGCCGTCCCGAACGGGGATTTCCCGCCGAACTGCTCGCGGACACTATAGGGTTCGTCGTGGCCGTCCACGCTCATTGCCTCTGCCCTTAGCCGAACTGCTGTCGGATGTCCTGGATGATGGCCTGAACCAGCGCGGCATCAACCGCCCGTCGGCCCAGCATGAAGGCCCGGTCCACCGCCAGCTTGCAGACCCGGTTGATCTGGCGCGGGCAACCCCCCGAGAACTCGTACAGCGGTTCGTTGCAGGCGGGTTCAAAGGAAAGGACCGAACGGGCCCCGGCGACCCCGAGCCGATGTTCAACATAGGCAGGCACTTCATCCGCCGCCAGCCGGGTCAGGTGATAGACCATGCCGATGCGCTGGTATACCTGGGGCAGGGCGCGCAGATGGTCGCGCAGCTCCGGTTGGCCCGCCAGCAGCAGGGTCAGAGCGGGCCGCCCGCCGCGGGTGATATTGGTGAGACACTTGAGTTCCTCGAGGCAGCCCGGGTCGAGGAACTGGGCCTCGTCAAGCACCAACACCAGTTGGCAGCCCCGCCGCAGAATGCGCTCCTCCAGCGCTTGCTCGAAGGCGCGGGCCACGTCGTAGGCCCCGGTCGTGGAGCTGGGGTTGCCGCCCAGTTGCACGACGAACTCGCGCAGCAGATCGGTGAAGAGGAACTTCGCGGTCGGGATGCTGAGAATCCGGTACCGATCCCGCGGCACGCGTTCGCGCAACACCCCGAGCATCATGGTCTTTCCCGAACCAATCTCTCCGGTCAGGACCCCGATGCCCATGCTGCCGTCCGCGACCACATACAGCAGCCGCGCCAGGGCTTCGCCATGGATGCGACTTTCGTAGAAATAGGCCGGATCGCACCCCGTATCGAAGGGGGGCTTACACAGATCTCGAAAGTGAAAAGGCTCCATAGCAGCTTCAGTTCGAACCGGCCGGGAACGACGCCAGCGTCGAGCGCAGGCGGGCGATGTAATCCTCAAAGTTGTAGACGCGGTTGACGAACTCGCGCCCCTGCGCCCCCAGCCTCCGGGCGAGTTCCTTGTCGCCGAGCAACTGATCCAGGCGCTGGCTCATGGTCGGGATGTCCATCCACGGGACAAGGTAGCCCGTCTCGCCGTCCCGCAGCCAGTCGCGGATGCCGCCCGCATCGAACCCGACCACCGGAATGCCGTAGCGCAGGACCTCCAGTCCGATGGTCGCAATGGGCTCCGGCCATACCGACGGCACCACCGCCATGGTGGCGTGGGCATAGTACTCCGCCAGGCGGTCGCGGGAGACAAACCCCGGGAACTCCACCCGGTCCGCCACCCCGAGCTCAGCGGCCAGCTTCTGACAGGCTTCCTGATGCGAGCCCGAACCCAGAATGATGAGCCGGGCGGGGTGCCGCAGCCCGGCAAAGGCCCGGATCAGGCAGTCAACCCCCTTGCCGCGTAGGATCTGGCCGGCGTAGATGATCAGATTCCGCTCGGAGAAAGTGCTGGAGAAGAGGCTGTCGGTCGGGGGTGGCACCGGCGGGAATAGGTGAATCCGCTCCGCCGCAAACCCCTGCCGAATCAGCTCCTCTCGCATGTAGTTCGTCACCACAAAGTAAGCGCGGAACCCACGATTCAGGCGGATGCACTCCATCTGCCGCCGATAGCTCACCAGGCGAATCCCGAGGGGCCCGTGGGCGCGGTCCCGTTTGAGGAAGGCCAGACAGGGGAAGATGCAGCAGGGGCCGGCTTTCTTCTGGCAGATGCGCCGCGACCAGGGGAAGTACTTGTAGCTGCGCATGCAGTAGATGTCGTGGTCGTGCTCCATGCGCACCAGCGCCACGCCCGCCTTCACCAGGGCACGCAAGACCCCCAGTGAGATGCATTTGTGAACATAGACGAGGTCCGGATGCTCGGCGGCGAGCAGGCGCTCGGTGGCGGCCTCGGCCTCGACATCGTCGTCGAAGGGAACCCGATGCGCACGCGCAAACACGGCATCGAAAGCCGCTTCGTCCTTGCCGGAACGGCGGTCGTAGAGAAAGGCCAGCTCGAAGGCCTCGGCCAGGTGCGGCGCGGTGACGATGATGTTCTGCTCGGCCCCGGCCAGGCGGCCGTAGACTTCATGCACAAAGAGGATGCGTTTCATAGAAGGGAAACCTCCGCCCATTGCCTGCCCTTGGTCCAGCGGAAGAGCGCGCTCCCGGCGGCGGAGTCGATGGCCAGCGCCTCGCCCGTCTCGCGGAAGAGGGCGCGCTGGCCCTGCACCGTGACCTCCCGCTCGACCGGTCCTGGGGTGAAGTGACCCCGGTCCCCGGCCGCGACCTCGGCCAGCAGGGCGTACGCCTTGTCGGCCCACCCCGCCACGGGCATCACATCGCGCCAGTCCGGCGGACCTTTGCCGTCGGCGCGGCGGCGGCCGAAGCCCCGCGCGGTATCCAGGCCCCCCGAGGCGCTCTGCGCCGCGGCGAGGCGCTCAACCTCGGCGGCGACTCCAGCGTCCTCGGCATGCCCGGCCCGCAGCAAGGCATGCACGATCCCGGCCCCCCCGCCATACAGCAGCGGGCACTCGGCCGGCGGGCGCGACGGAAAGACCCGCGGCGGGTAGGTCCCGTCCACCCGCCGACACCTGAGCAGGAACTCCGCCAGGGCCTTGCCGGCCGCGGCGCAGTCCGCCCGCCCGGTGCGCCGCTGCACCGCCTGCAACACCGGCAGGCAACGGGCCGCGTAGGCCGGAACGGCCGCGTCGCCCCTGCGGTTGGAAAGCGGCAGCGCGCCGCGCATCTCCCCCCGCGTGACCTGCAGCGCCAGGATCGAGTCCACCGCGGCCGCAATGAACGGCTCGCAGCGGGCCGCGCAGTCGGCGCTGTCGCCATACTCGAGCAGCAGGTCAACCGCCGCCGCCACGGCGTGAACGCTGTAGTGCCCAAAATCGCTCTGCAGCCAGTCCTTGAAGGTCCGCAACTGTTTCGACCAGAGCTCCTTGATCAGGTGCTCTTCGACGTAGCGGGTGAGCATCTCGTCGACCCCAGCCGGAACCGGCCGCGACGCTTCCAGCAGCGTCCGCCGCGCCCGGCAGACCGCCGCCAGGAGGATCGGTTCGTGCGGCATGCCGCCCTCGAAGGGATTGTGGTCGAAGTACGAGTTGCGGAAGACGCCGTCGGGCAGTTGCGCCGCGCGGATGGCGCAGAGGCCGGCCTCGAGACGCGCCGCGTAGGCGAGGTCACCGGTCTGGCGCAGGCGCGTACCCCAGCCGTCCAGCAGCCCTTCCCAGCGCCAGTCGAACCCGGCCCCGCAGAAGCGGACGGAGTCGCGCTGGAGGCCCACCACGGGCCCCCCGAAGCCGTCCCCGCTGCGGATGCTCTCGAACCAAGCCTCCAGGCCCGCCACCACGGCGGCGGCCCGCTGGCGATCAGGATGCTGAGAGTTCATAGACCTGCACGCTGCTGAAGTTACGAAGCCAGGAACGAGTGCAGTACTGCTGCCCGCGACGGTCGGCAAGCCAGTCCCCCAGACGGTGCCAGCCCAGCCGCCGAGCGACTTTCTCAGCGGCATCGAAGAGCTTCAAGGAGACCGGTTGCAGCCCCGTGACCCGCTCGATCTTGAGGTCGGCAGCACGGAAGTAACGGGCCAGTTGCCCGGGCTCATACTTGCGTTCAGGGCCGCGGTTCCAGTTCCGCCCGAGCGAGTAGTCTTTGCGGCGGGTGCGGCGGTAGCGGTAGAGATGCGGGTAGAAGCGGTTCGAGACCGCCACCAGGATGCGGCCACCGGGCTTGAGCACCCGCCGCATTTCCCGGATCAGGGGCAGGGGGTCCTCGAAGTGCTCGAGCCGTTCGTAACAGAGGACCACGTCGACGTGTTGATCCGGCAGCGGGATGTCGATGCGCTCCGTGCCCCGATTGAGCAGGTACTGGACGCGCGACAGGTCGCAGCGGGCGCTCAGGCGAACGCGGAGGTACTCCAGGATGCCGGGGGTCAGGTCGTAGGCGTAGAGCGTCTCCAACTCATCCCCGGCGCTGTTCACCATCTGCTGGACCATGTCGCCGTTGAGCGAGAACACGTCCAGGACCTTTGCCGGCTTGCGTTCCTGCGCCAGCCGACCCAGCTCCCCGGTCAGAAACAGGCACTTCGGCGAGAAGCGGGCATCGGTGTCGACGTGCAGGGTCGGACCATCGATGCCGACCCCTTTGTACCAGAGCAACTTGTCTCTGAAGTCGGCGATCTGGCCCAGGTTCCACAGGTGCGGCCGGATATCGGCGTGGTAGCGTTTGGCCGCGGACGGGAAGGCGTCGTAGCCAGTGATGTCATCGACCTCGCGACGGGGCGGGGCGGGCGGGTTGTCGGCCCGCTGTCCCAGGCAGACGAGTCCCAGGTTGGTGGCGTGCGGCGGCGCCCCGAGGGCCTCGGCCACGCCCTTCGGCCGCCGAATGCCGCCCAGATAGATCGCCCCCAGTCCCTCGGCTTCAGCCGCCAGTAACAGCGCGTAGATCGCCATGCCGGCGGTGATGTAGGGCGTGAAGCAGGGGTTGCGGGACTCCAGGGTGGTGTCATAGAACACCGCCAGCAGCACCGGGGCATCGTGCAGATAGGACTGCTCCGCGTGGCTCAGCCGCAGGACGCGCTCCTTCACCTCCTTGTCGGTGACGACCACGAAGTCCCACAGCTGGCGGTTGCAGGAGGTCGGCGCCAGGGTGGCGGCCCGGAGGATGCGCTTGATGGCCTCCGGATCGACGGGTTCATCCCGGAATAGCCGAGTGCTGCGCCGCCCTTCCGCTAACCTGTAGTACTCGCTCGCATTCATCCGCCGTCGTCCTTGGCCCGGTGGCCCGTATCAGACCCCCGTGGCGCCGCCCTTGGCCGCCACGCACAACCCGCTCCCGCCAACCCGCGGTTCAGACCCCGCCCACGGCCCCGGGCTCCCGGGCATCCCCGCGCCGCAAGACATGTACTGTAACCTCTGGAGCGCAACTAAAACGGGCGAACACCCCAGAGGAGCCGCAGCCGGTCGAGGTATAACCGCGCAATGACCCCGCCCGCCAGGCACCGCTGCAGTAGCGCCGGGGGCAGCGGGCATTGGTGATCAGGGGGATGCCGCCAGGCAGGCAAATCTGCCCGCCGTGGGTATGCCCGGTCAGATACAGCGCACAGCCGCGGGCGGCGGCTTCCCGGATCATCTCGGGGGAGTGGACCAGCAGCACCACGGGACGACCGGCAGGGATTCCCGCCAGCGCCCTATCCAGGTCCGCCACGCCGTAGTAGTGCGCGTCGTCCAGACCCGCCAGAAAGGGGCTCCCGGGACCGTCCAGGGCGCGATTCTCGTTGAGCAGAAAGCGCACCCCCATGTCCTCCAGGGGCTGGACCATCTCGACAAAATCGTGGTTCCCGAGGATGGCGTGAACCCCCAAGGGCGGCGAGAGGACCGCCAGGAGCTGCTCCATGCCCTGGAGGACGCGCTCGTAAGGGCCGGTGGTGAGAAAACGGTAGTCCCCGGTGAGAACCGCGACATCGCAGCGGAGGGTGGAGAGCTGTTGGGCCAGGACGCCAGGCAGTTGCGGATGGCCGTCCAGATGCAGGTCGGAGAGCTGCAGCAGACGGCACCCGTCGAAGGCGGCCGGCAGTCCCGGAATCTGCACCTGGTGCTCGCGGACCTCGAGGCGCAACGCATTCGCCTCCCCGGCGGCCAGGGTTCCCGTGAGCCGGAGCAGGTGCCCGACGAGGTGGTTGCATCCCGGCACTTCTTCCAGGTGGACGCGCAGGCGGCCCCGGCCCCGAGACAGCATCCAGGCCACGTGTTCAGCCTGGGCCAGGGTGCGTCGGCCGAGGTGCTCCTCGGGCAGGCGCTGGGCCAGGAACTGCCACAGCCCGTTCGGGTTCGCCGCTAGCTTTCGATCACCCACCGCGACCCTCGCCTTTCCCGCCGACTTTGACCCGGTTGTCATCTTCACGGAGGCGGAAGCGCGCCGCTACCGCGATCCCCACAAACATCTGCATCATAAAGTACATCGGGGTCTCACGGTAGGTCATGTGCAGAAAGTTCTGGATGTGGCTGACGATGGTGGCGACCACGGACCCGGCCGCCAGCGCCGGCACGATGCCCGTGCGCAGGCGCAACAGCAGCGGCAGCGCCAGCCAGTAGAAGCGAGCCCAGATGAGGGCAAAACTGAGCACCCCGGGGTAGCCCAACTCCCCCAGGGTCATGTAGAGAATGTTGTGCGGCGGCGTGCCGGGGGTCAGCTCCGAGTCGACCATTTCGCCGTAGCGGACCCAAGAGAGGGCGGAGAAGTTGCCCATGCCCACCCCGAAAGGGTGTTCCTTGACCATCAGGCGGGCTTGCTGGTTGTAGAGGCCGCGGTATTCCATGTCGGCCGTGGTATCCGCGTCAAAGCGTCCCGTCAGCGTCTCCAGCGACTTGAGCAAGATGGCGATGGCCGCCACCGCCCCCACCATCGGCAGGAGCACGTTCTTCACGGTCACATAACGTGGCAGCACGAAAGTCGAGACCAGCCCGAGGCCACTGCAGAAGGCGATCAGTCCGCCCCGCGAGATGGTCAGGATGACGCTGATCCCCGCGGCCCCGGTCAATCCCAGCCACAGCGCCCCTGACAGCACGCCGCGAGAGTGAATCGCCAGCGCCAGCATCACCGCCCCCATCATGGCCATGTAGGTGGCGTAGCTGTTGGCGTGGCCGAAGCTGACGCGCACCCGGTTGATGCCTAGGATGTAGCGGTGATACAGCCCCATCGACCCCATACAGAAAACCACCAGTCCCAAGGCCACCGCAAAGACGTAAAAATCGGTGTCGTCCCGCGCGTAGTTCGCCACCACCAGGTAGATCACAAAACCGCGCAGAAACTTGGCGATCTCGAACCACGGATACAGCTTGACCTCGAACACGGGGTACGGCACCAGCAGAGCCCGCGCCGGCACCGCCGGATTCTCGCCGACGCAGCCCCAGGAGATGAGCACGAATCCCAGGTAGATGAGGCAAGGAATCGTTAGCGGAAGGAACCAGCGGAAGCGCCGGACGGGGTCAGTCAGCAGCGCGGCCAGGAGGATCAGGGCACAGAGATCAGCGAGGCTGACCTCCAGCCCGCGGGTCGTGGTGCGGTAAAACTCCCGCGAGAAGAAGTTGATCCCCACCGTCTCCGGGATGCACGTGCTCCACACCATCAGCACCAGAACCACATGCCGTAACGGTCGCCAGAGGATGCATCCCAGCGCCCCCATCGGCACCCCCAGCAGCACGACGAGGAAGAATATGGCGTACTTGGCATCCACTCGGCACGTCTCCGCGGCCGCCTCACCTCGAGTGCCGCCCTTGGACCAGGCGGCTTTGCCCCGGTTGCCTGTCCGGCTGGGCGTACTATACTGCTCTCGGACCCCGGCGCCGCGGCGCTGGCAGCCAGGAGCGCGCAGGT
This sequence comes from uncultured Victivallales bacterium, assembly GCA_903933565.1. GTDB lineage: Bacteria > Verrucomicrobiota > Lentisphaeria > Oligosphaerales > JAFGRS01 > CAILUI01. The sequence continues at coordinate 32,191 of CAIZKT010000436.1, forward strand.
CAGTTCCGTGGGTGGTGACTACCCTGGGTTCAGGGTTCAGCCCAGCCCCCGGCTGGGGCCGGACATACTGAAGTGAGAACGGGTTTCAGGTTTCGGGGTCTGATATGCATGGCAACCGCCTCCATGTCCAGCCTGAA
>CAIZKT010000437.1:0-4835 GCA_903933565.1 uncultured Victivallales bacterium
AGTTGCCACCTTCTTCGGTGGCACGGATCTGAACACCGGCGGCGCCTACGACCCAGCGACCGACACGTGGACGGCCACTTCGACGGTGAATGCGCCGACAGCCCGCGGCGAGCACACGGCGGTATGGACCGGCAGCCGCATGATCGTCTGGGGGGGAGATGACGGCACGGTCGGCTACCTGGACACCGGCGGCATCTATGACCCAGCGGCCGACGCGTGGACAGCCACCTCGACGGTGGATGCCCCCATGCTGCAAAGGCACCTGGCGGTATGGACCGGCAGCCGCATGATCGTCTGGTTGGGTCCAAGCTTATCCGGTGTCTATGATCCGGTTCGCAACACGTGGACGGCCCTCTCGGAGACCAACGCCCCCCACTCCACATCCGCGGCGGTATGGACCGGTAGCCGCATGATCGTCTGGGGGGGAAATCGGTTTACGGGAGAACGCGATAGCGGCGTCTACGATCCGGCCAGCGACCGCCTGCTTTACATTTATCAGAAACCCTAGGGTGAGGCCATCGGCAACTCACACAGCCCGCCGGGGCAGGCTTGCCCGGCGGGCCTCTCAGATACGGCGGAAGCCCTGGCTACGCCAGAGCGGACCGCCGACTCCAGACGAGATACGGGCGAGCTGAGGGTTCGGCAAGGGCCTCTCAGATACGGCGGAAGCCCTGGCTTACGCCCGAGCGGACCGCCGACTCCAGGCGAGATATGGGCGAGCCGAGGGTTCGGCAAGGGCATCAGGAGACAGGCGATGGGATCATTGTCAGCCCTGCACCAGCATATCGCCACCATCTTGCGGTGCGCTCTGTTTCTCCTCGCCTGTACGGTTCCGGCCGTGGCGGGCGGGAGGTTTGGCAACGCGGTGGGCGAGATGCGGCCCGGAGCGGTCGGCCAGGGCAGCCGCGTGTTCATGGGTCGCGGTATGATCGTGTCGCCAGCGCCGGAGGATTTCCTCCTGCGCCCCGCGGCGGTGGTGCGCTTCGCGGTGGGCCGCGTAGGGACCCTTGAAGGCCAGAGCGTGCAGACGGTCATGCCGGGCGGCAGCACCGCGCCGATCAGCGCGGTGGCCCCGCTCGGCTTCGTCTTCCACCACTGGAGCGACGGCGTCACCGCCAATCCGCGCAGCGTTGTCGGCGTGATCGCGGACGTGACCCTCACGGCAGTGTTCTGGATCGACGGCGAGTTCCTGAGCGAACTGAATGCGTCGGACGTGGCCAGCGGGCACGGCTGGTGGGATTTGAGCGGCAGCTACCCCACGCGCGTGGCAGGAAATCCATTGGTGCTCACGCTGGTGCATGACGCCCATGGCAGGCTTACAGGCACAGCGACCTACACGGTGGGAGAAGCCACGACGGTCAACCTGCCCATCAGAGGCAGCGTGAGAGGAGCTGGAGGTAACATCGCGCTGAAGCTTGCGCTGCGAGGGGCGGCCAGGGACAGGTCAGTGCGCCTGGCCTTGAGGCTGGACTTGGCCGTGGACCCCGACGCCGGGCAACTCGTTGGCGCCATCGTCGGCAGCGTGGTCACCGGTGATGAAAAGACGCCGGTTGCCGAGACCCTGACGCTGCCCATCCCGAGGGCAATGAACGGCACCTGGACGCTACTGTTTGATCTGGTTCAGGACGCACGGGGCGTCACGGGCACGGCGTTGCTGACTCTCTCCAACGGCGCGGGCTACGTCTGCGAGGTACAGGGTCGAACCCGCGGCGGCAACGCGGTACTCAGTCTGGCCGGCTACCCTGCTGGTCCGGCGGCGCGGGGGGGCGGGATACGGACCACCATCACTCCATTGGAAGGCGGCTGGGCCCGGCTGGAGAGCTTCTCGGGCCGAGGGTATGGGCAGGTGGTGGGGTGGTAGGCGGAGAGGCTGAGTCTGGTGACAGAGCATGGATGACAACGACAACCCGTCGAGTGTGCCCATCGAGGCGGTGCCGCGCACCTGGCACTTGCGCCTGGCGTACGATGGCACCGCCTTTCACGGCTGGCAGGTTCAGCCTGGCCAGCGCACGGTCCAGGGACAGGTGTTGCAGCGTCTTCAGCGCTTCTTTCAGGCGCCGGACCTGCAAGTCTCCGCCACCAGCCGCACGGATGCCGGGGTGCATGCGCTGGACCAGCACCTGAGTTTCACCGTCCCAACGCCGGCCGGCTTGGATGGCGAGGGCTTGCGGCGGCGGCTGAACCGCTGGTTGCCTGAGGACATTCGGGTGACCGCGGCCTGTGAGGCCCCGGCGGACTTCAAGGCGCGCTACGCGAACTGCGGCAAGGCCTACACCTACAGCCTGTTCCAAGGCGAGAAGGTCAGCCCGCTGTTTGCCCGTTTTGTCTGGTCGTTGCCGCAGCGCTTGGACCTCGCCGCCATGCAGCAGACCGCCGCGCTGCTGGTCGGCGAGCGTGATTTTGCCTCCTTTGGAGTCAACCCAAGACGGGAGATCGAGTCGACCGTCTGCCATCTGTTTCGGGTGCAGATCGTGCCGTTGGGCGACCTGGTCTGCATCAGCGTGGTCGGCAACCGTTTTCTCTATAAAATGGTGCGCGGGCTGGTGGGGTATCTGGTCCATGTCGGGCACGGCAAGGCGCCACCGGAGAGCGTGCTGCAGGTACTGGCTGCCTGTGATCGCGGCGCGGCGGCACAGAGTGCGCCGGCGGCAGGGCTGTTTCTGGCGCGGGTGTTCTTCGACGCGGCCGAGATGCAGGCCTACGAGCCCCTGGCGCCGCCCTTCGGCTGGGATGGTGAGCCGGGGTGAGCCGGGGTGGGGGCGAGTGATTGGCGTGGGGCGATCCAGTTCACCAAGAAGGACCGGATTGGCGCCGTACCGGCCAGCCAGCCCCCCGTCTTCTGCGCCCCGGGCTTGGGCTGCGCCATGCCTCAGAGCAAACCGCCATCCACCATCCACTTGACCGCGCGTTCCAGGGTCTGCTCGGGGGTGTAGGCCGACTGGTACCCGAGGCGCGTGCGGATCTTGTTGATATCCGGGCACATGTGGGCCTTGAAGTGCCAGTGCGAGCCCAGGTCGGGAAGCACCTCGGTCTCAAACAGGCGCCAACTGGTCCAGCGCACGGGGGGAGGTGACCACGCTCACCTCATGCCCAAGCTCGACCAGCATTCGGGTCAAGGGCTTGCCAATGTGACCGGTACCGCCGATGATGCAGATGCGCATGGTCAGGCTCCTTTCCGGAGGATCAATAGCTGTCGCCCAGGCCCACGGCGGCGCGGCCGTCCCGGCTACAGCCGCGTGGCGCGCCAGCCCAGGTCGCGCTCGACCGCGTCGGCGTCGTGGCGTTCGCGTGCCGCCGCGTTGCCCGGCAGGATGTAACCGCGGAAACCGCTGCCGGGGTGCTTCAGGGCCAGGGCCACGGCCTCGGCGATGTCGTAGCGGTCGATCGCCTGCCAGCCCGAGGCTGCAGCCGGGCCGTACTTGCTCACGCCCAGCTTGACGTCGTAGATGCCCCAGGGCCGGAAGGCGGTGATGGCCAGGCCATGCCGGTCGGCAAAATACTGGCAGATCTGTTCCTGGAGAACCTTGGTGAGGCCGTAGGGGCTCTCCGTACGCAACGGCGTGTCATTGGTCAGGCGTAGCGTGTCGCACGGGTGTCCGGTGAAGACGCTGCCGGTGCTCATATGCACCACCTGCCGCAGGCCCTGCAACCGCGCCGCCTCGAGCAGGTTGTACATGCCGCGGACATTGGTATCGAAAGCCTTCGTCGCGGCGCCGGCGTAGGTGGACTCGTGCGCCATGATGACATCCACGATGGCGTCGCAGCCGACCATGGCCTTCTGCACCGTCTCGAAATCCGCCACGTCACCCACGACGAGCTCATGACTCGTCTCCAGCGCTCGCGCGTCGAAAAGCCGCAAGCTATGCTCGCGGGCCAATACCTCAACCACCGCCTGAGCCAGGAAACCGCCCGCACCACAGATGAGAACACGCATAGACAACCGCCTTTCGTGATGGCGCGGCGGCCCCCCCGGGCCTAGGCCGCGTGGAAAGCCCCCAACATAGCCCACTTCCCAGAGCCCAGCGCGTCCAGCCTGTCCAGCCCGTCCAGTGCGTCAACCGCCCGCCGCGGGCGGCACCAGGAAGGGCGCGCAGGCGGTCGGCGCCAGCGCCGAGACCCCAAGGCCGCAGCGTATCGCAAAGTACCGGTGAAAGACCAGGCTGTCGGATAGCTCCGGGTGGAATACGGTGGCCAGGATGCCGCGCTCGTCCTCGACCGCCGCCACATAGCCATCCTGGCGCAGCAGCACGGTCACAGTCGGCCCAACCCGCACGATTTGCGGCGCCCGGATGAAGACCAGCGGAATCGGCTCGGCCGAGACCGCTGGCACCAGAGCCTGCGTGCGGAAGCTGTCCAACTGCGAGCCGAAGGCATTGCGGGCGATGGCGATGTCAAGCAGGCCCAGGTGAGGCGTTTCGCCGACGATCTCACGGGCCAGCAGGATAGCGCCGGCGCAGGTCCCCCAGAGCTGCAAGCCCTGCTCGCGGTGCGCCCGCGTGATCGCCTCACCGAGCCCGGTCAGCCGCAGCAGACGCCCCAGGCAGGTGCTTTCGCCCCCGGGAAGGATCAGCCCGCGCAAGCCGACCAGATCGCTGGCATAGCGCACTTCGCAGACGCTGACTCCCAGCGCTTCGAGGTGCCGGCGATGCTCGATCACACCGCCCTGTAAGGCTAGAATACCAATGTCGGGCATGGGTAAGGAAGTTCCGAGTTCCGAGTTCCGAGTTCAGGGTTCAGCCGAGCCCCCGGCTGGGGCCGGACATGCCGGAGTGAGACTTGCCGACGCGGTTCCCATTCCGATCCGGCCGGGACGCGCCGGATCGCCTGGAGGGCGG